>JAHBVV010000046.1 GCA_019637335.1 Candidatus Hydrogenedentota bacterium
AATCGGGTCCGACTTTGCTCCGGGTTCAGTAATTTGACACTATCTATCTTGATTGAATTCACTCCGCATGTGCAGAAAGTACAAACTCTATGAATCGTGACTATGTTGCGGACCGATATGCCTCCTGCCGAACCTGGCTGAAGGCCCTGTCGGTCGTGCTGTTTGCTTGCGTCTTGGGGGCTTCTGGGCGCTGTCACGCAGAGACTTCCGAGGATATCGCCGCGCTCAAGTCTCTCTTGCAGGAAACCCGTGCCTCCATCCGCGATATGCAGTCGAAATATGAGCAGCGTATCGACGCGCTGGAGTCCCGCATTCAAGAACTAGAGGCAGAAACGGCGGCAACGGGGGAGCGGACTGATGCCTTGGAAGGTATCGCCATTGAGCAGCAGACCCTGCTCGAAGAAGCCCGCTCCGAAGGCACGGGCCGACTCTCTCTACACGGCTACTACGACTTCCAGTTCATCGACGCGGACAGCGATGTTGTAGGCTCATTTATTCAGAATGAGCTTAGTATCTTTCTGCGCAGCTCCACCGAAGATGATCGGTGGACGATTTTTGCCGAACTGGAATTCGAGCGCATCGACGGGAATGACTACCTGGCCGAGTTCGGAGCAGAATCCGACAAATTGGAGATCGAAACGGCCTGGCTGGAGTACCGGCATGCGGATTGGCTCCGGGCACGGGCCGGCAAGCTGCTGTTGCCGCAGTATTGGCAGACGTACCACTACCCCAACCTCACCCTCTCCACCCTTCCACCGCTCATGGTGGGCAATGTGTTTCCCAAGAGCATCGTAGCGCTCCAATTGGCGGGTGATTGGTGGACCAGGAACGAGCGGGGGATCAGCTATGCCCTCTATGTCGGCAATGGTGGCAATGCGGAGCACGGCGAACTGGACACGAATGACAATAAGGCCATCGGCGGACGGTTGACGCTGCGCCTTGCGGGAAGAAATCGCCCGGCGTGGCTAGATACCCTGGATGTCTCTGTGTCGGGGTACTATGGAGATGACGAAGACGGCCGGAGCGAGTCCATCCTGGGTGTTGACACGCAGATCCGCATCGGGCGCGCGGAGCTCCTGGCGGAACTGGCCCATGGCAACCAGGCCCGGCTCATTCCCCGGATTCTGGGCTTCCCCTGGTACGATAGCGGCGACGCACTCGGGTACTACGTCCAACCCGCCTACCGGCTGGCGCCCCAGTGGCACCTGTTTTACCGCTATGACTACCTGGACCTCAACGACGACGGCTGGACGCCCTTCGACGAATCACGCCATACGCTCGGGCTGAATTTCCGGCCGAAATCCAATATCTCGCTAAAGCTCGAATTCTTTCACGGCGAGCCCGAAGGCCACCGGGAAGATTTCAATGGCCTGGCCGGATCCGTCGTCTTTAACTTCTGAGTGTCCCCGCTGTGAAATGGCGCTATGTTCCTAATCGAGGCCTGAATAACCGACCCGTGGATCGTCTTTACGCTACCTATCGGCTGTGTGCCTTGCTGGTCGCTCTTGCGGCCGGTATCGCCCTGCCCGCGGGCGCCGAAGAGGCGGAAGAACCGCCGTCGGAGAAGCCGCGCACCCTTGCCGTGGTAACCCATGTGGAGAACGACGTGGTGTCGGTTTCGCGGAGCGAGCTGGCACGGATATTCCTCAAGCAGCAGACCGTCTGGCCTGACGGCGAGCGCTGTATCCCTATCGACCAGCGGGGCGATAGCGCCATCCGCAGGGAGTTTTCGCGCCTGGTTCTCCAGCAAACGGTCTACGAAACACGCCGCTATTGGATGCAGGAGACCATGACCGGAAACGCCAAGCCTCCGGTCTCCCTGGAGAGCACGGCCACGGTCAAGAAGTACCTCCAGAAGCTGAAGGGTGCGGTGGCCTACATCTACCTGGATGAGGTGGATGACTCCGTGCGTGTGCTTGCGGTTTCCGATGTCGAAGAGTTGGCGGCGCCGGACGAACCCGAAGATCCGGCCAGCGACGAGGCCACCGGGGACGACTCCCCCACGCCCAATGCCCCGCTGGAGGAAGCGACGCCCGCTCCATGAAAATGTACACGAAAGTACTTCTCAGCCTGCTGGTCACGGCCCTCGTGCCGCTGTTGCTGGTTACCTCGGCTGTATACTGGAGCAGCCGGGAGACGCTCAAGGGCATGGCGGTGAACACCCTTGATGCAGGTGCACAGACGGTGGCGCGCAGCGCCATCACCCTGGTGGAGAGCGCGGCGATGGAAATGAACGCTTGGGCAGGGCTGGAGACGCTTCAGGACGTGTTCACGGGGGAGGATATCGACCTGCGGATGGGCCTGCTGCTGCTCGATCTCCAGCAGAACAGTGATTTCCTGGAGGTACTGTGCACGGATACCAATGGGCGAATCGTCGCGGCCAGCAACTTTGACCGGTCCGGCGAGATGATTGGAATCGACGAGGCCATTCGATCGGCGCTTTCCGGAGCGCCCTACATTTCTCCCGTTACTGCTCATATCGATGGCGATGGGGTGAGCGTCCCGAGCATATGTATCGCTTATCCCCTGCGCGGCGCCTTCGATGAAGAGACGATCATTGGGGCGATTGCGGGGTACTACGACTGGCGGCGGGTGGACGAACGGGTTAGGTTCCAGGAAGAAATCGCTCCACAACGCGGGATGCTGCTCTTACTCATGGATGCGTCGCATCAAATTGTTGCCCGGGGCAGCGCGCCGTCTCCCGTAGTCGAATTGCTGCAAGCCGAGCTTCCGGGTCTCCACCGGGACATCGAGATGCGCACCCACGCCGTCGCCGGAGAGGCATTTGACGATTCACTCCAGCTGCTTTCCATGTCGACACTCTCCGGAGAACTTTCCGATGTGGAGATCACGTACATCGGTGTTGCCGTGGCGCCGGAGCGGCTGGTGCTGAGTCCCGTACGCCGCCTGGCGTGGCTCACGGCACTCGCCTGCCTGGCCGCCACTGCGGGCACACTGGTCCTCGCCCTGTTTCTCAGCCGGCAGGTCAGCCGTCCAATCACGGCGCTTTCCACGACAGCACGCGAAATCGCGCGCGGCAATCTCGCACTGGAACCGCCGCCGCCGGCGGGCGGCGAGATCGGGCAGCTTGCGGCGGACATCGATGCCATGCGCCTGAGCCTGAAGACGCAGCTGGACACCTTGGATTCCGCCGTACGCGAACGTACCCGGCAATTGGAAGAATCGGTAACCCGGCTCCAGGATGAAAGCGAGAAGAGGGAGCAAGCGCAGCACGAGGCGCTACTTCGGGAGCAGCAGTTACGCCAGGCGGACAAGATGGTGTCGCTCGGCGTGCTGGTTTCCGGTGTGGCTCACGAAATCAACAACCCGAATGGTCTTATCGCCCTCAACCTGAGCCTTCTTGCGGGCATTTGGGAGAAAGCGCTTCCCGTCCTGGAACGGTACTACGAGGAGAATGGCGATTTCAGCCTGGGGGTCATGAATTTCACCGAGCTCCGGGAACAATTGCCCGTGATGCTCGCCGACACGGCCGCGAGTTCCGAGCATATCAAATCCATCGTGGACGACCTGAAGGGCTTCTCCCGCACTTCCGACGAGCGGCGGGACGAATCGGTGGACATCAACGACATGGTTCAGGTATCGCTCAACCTGGCTTCGAGCTACCTGAAAAAGGCCACCCGGAACGTGGTCACGACGCTGGCGGAGGACCTTCCGCGGGTTCGGGGCAACGCCCGACGGCTGGAGCAGGTTGTGATCAATCTGATGCTCAATGCCTGCGATGCGCTGGAGTCCCAGGATGGGGAGGTCCGCATCGTAACCCGAGGCCGCGAGGATGAGGTCCTGGTTGAAGTTTCCGATACCGGCCGGGGCATCGAAGCGTCCGCCCTTCCCCACATCACCGATCCCTTCTTCACCACGCGAAGGAACGAAGGGGGCACCGGGCTCGGACTTTCCATTTCCGCCGGCATTGTGGATGAACATGGCGGAAGCCTGGAGTTTGAATCGGAACCCGGCGCCGGTACAATCGCGCGTATGATTTTGCCAGCCATGAAACGCGGAGAATCGCGGTGAGTCCCTCCCAGTACCTGAATGAGCCGGTGTTACTCGTGGACGACGAGGATGCGTGGCTCCGCAGCTTCAGTATGACCCTGCGTGGCGCCGGCATCGCCAATGTCCACACGTGCAACGACAGCCGCGAAGCCTTGAAGTATGCCGAGCGCATTCCCGCGGCGCTGGTGGTGCTCGACCTCACCATGCCCCATTTTTCGGGCGTGGAGGTATTGCGGCAACTCTCCGAGGCGCGTCCCGATCTGCCCGTGGTGATGTTGACCGGTCTCAACGACCTCGAAACCGCTGTCGCCTGTATGAAGGAAGGCGCCTTCGACTTTTTCGTGAAGACGACCGAGACAGAACGGCTCGTGGGCGGGGTGAAACGCGCCCTGGAATTGCAGCAGTTGCGCCGGGAGAACTTGCGCCTCCGCGACGGCATGCTGGACGATGCCCTGGCCCATCCGGAGGCCTTCGCGGATATCGTCTCCGTGTCCCAGAAGATCTGGGGCGTCTTTAAGTATCTGGAGGCCGTTTCCGCTTCGCCCCTCGCCGTGCTCATTACCGGCGAGACGGGTGTGGGCAAAGAGCTCTTTGCCCGAGCGGTGCACAACGTGAGCGGGCGCCCGGGAAAGTTTGTCCCGGTGAACGCGGCGGGACTCGATGAGCAGGTCTTCTCCGATACCCTGTTCGGGCACGTCAAGGGCGCCTTCACCGGCGCGGACGGCGCGCGGTCCGGCCTCATTGAACAGGCGGCGAACGGCACGCTGTTTCTCGACGAAATAGGCGATTTGGATGGTGCGGCGCAGGTAAAGTTGTTGCGCCTGCTTCAGGAAGGCGAATACTACCCGCTGGGCTCGGACACCGCCCGCAAATCCGACGCGCGCATTGTGGCTGCTACCAATTGCGACCTGAAAGCACTCAGTGATGTGGGGGCCTTTCGAAAGGACCTCTTTTACCGCCTCCACACACACCGGGTCTCTGTACCGCCGCTCCGCGAACGCCGGGAGGACATTGGCCCGCTGCTGGAGTGCTTTCTGGACGAAGCGGCCGAGGTGCTCGACAAGAAACGCCCCACCGCGCCCCGCGAGCTGGTTTCGCTCCTGAAAACCTACCACTTTCCGGGGAATGTGCGTGAACTGAAGTCCATGGTGATGGACGCCGTCACCCATCATGCCGGCGGCGTGCTGTCCATGGCGCGCTTCAAGGAACACATCCGCGACGTTGCGCCGGTGGCGGAGGTGGCGCCCCAGCCAGCGGCCGCGGTGACTTTTGGGGAGGTCTTGCCGACCTTGAAAGAGAACGCCGAGCTGTTGGTTGAAGAGGCCATGCGCAGGGCGGACGGAAACCAGGCCATCGCGGCGGAGATGCTTGGGATATCGCGGCAGGCCTTGAACAAGCGCTTAAAGCAGTCGTAGGGGACGGCGCCCGGAGCCGAATGAAGCTCGGTCGCGAAAGCGTGGAATATAAAGCTTGTGGCGAGTGTAGCTGTACCCGTAGAAGTCCGACAGCGCTTTGGGTACAGCCACCCGCTTTGCGAGGTGACGATTGACGCTTACGCGGCTAAGGCAACCTTCGCGCGGGAGGCAGTCCCCATGCAACTTTCGTTGCGCTGTCACGATCGGTTGCGCCACATAAGTGGTTGCCACGATAAGGCCTCCGATTAGAGCGTCAACTTTGGTTGCACCCCTCCCCCTCCGCCCCGCTGGCTTATAGCATCCGTTTCAACCAATGAAAATGAGGCGTTTCCGCCGATTCGTCGTCCTTGGCACGCTTCTTTCTCTCAGGCATGGTGGAAAGGAATCGCCATGCTTCAAGCCGAATCAGGCCTTGACAAGGCCGCCGCACTGCATCACCTGAAGGCCACCCCCCTGCTGGAACTCGGCCGCCTCGCCTTCGAAGCTAAACGCGCCCGCTACGGGGACCGCATTACCTACGTCCACAACCGCCACGTGAATCCCACGAACCTGTGCGTGTACTCCTGCAAGTTCTGCGATTACGCCGCGAAGAAGGGCGATGCCCATGCCTACGAATTAACCGAGGCCCAGATCTTTCGCGACCTGGAAGATCCGTCAGTAGTCGAGGCGCACATTGTCGGCGGGCTCTGGCCGAGCTGGCGCTTCGGACGCTCACTCGACCTCGTCCGCGCGGTACGGGCGGCGCGGCCTGGCCTTTGGATCAAGGCATTTACGGCCGTGGAGATTGCCTACTTCGCGCGGATGGAGCGGACATCCACGCGCGAAATTCTGGCGCGGATGAGGGACGCGGGTGTGGATATGGTACCCGGTGGCGGGGCGGAAATCCTGAGCGACCGGATCCACCAAGCACTGTACAAAGAGAAGATAGGGCCGGCGGACTGGCTGCGCATTCACGAGGAAGCTCACGAGACCGGGCTTCCCAGCAACGCCACGATGCTCTTCGGCCATATCGAAACCGACGAGGAGATCGTCGACCACCTGTTTCAGCTTCGTGAACTTCAGGACCGGACGGGCGGCTTCCAGAGCTTCATTCCCCTTGCGTACTTGCCCGGAGAGACCCGCATCGTCCCCCGGGCTGTATCGGCTCCCCGCGCGCTGCGAATCATCGCGATTTCACGCCTGGTGCTGGACAACTTCGACCATGTGAAGGCGTACTGGCCGACACTCGGCCTGGAGACTGCCGCGGCGGCGCTCAGTTTTGGGGCCGATGACCTCGATGGCACCCTGGGCCGAGAGCGCATCATGCAGTGCGCCGCGTCCGAATCTCCCGCCGCGCTCACACGCCAGTTCATGGAACAAATCATACGGGACGGCGGCCAGTTGCCGACGCCGCGAAATGGCCGATTCGAACTCGGCCACGCGAACTGAGGCTCAGGAATCCCCATGTTACGTATCCTATCGGTTG
This sequence comes from Candidatus Hydrogenedentota bacterium, assembly GCA_019637335.1. Taxonomy (NCBI): domain Bacteria; kingdom Pseudomonadati; phylum Candidatus Hydrogenedentota; species Candidatus Hydrogenedentota bacterium. The sequence continues at coordinate 6,892 of JAHBVV010000046.1, forward strand.
ACAATCTCTCTGGCGCGCCCTACCGGCTGGAACCGCCGGGCCTCGATCACAGCCTGCGCTTTGAAACACCGGCGCACATTCATGATCTTGTGGCGGCCGGACATTTCGATGCCGCACTGCTGCCCACCGCGGGCTTGCCGGAATTCCATTCTCGCGCCGTTCCCCTGGGCGCGTATGGCATAGCCTGTCGCGGCCCGGTGCGGAGTGTGAAGTTGTTTTCCGAGGTGTCGTTGGAAACCGTGCTGCGCAATCGCATGCCGATTTACGCGACCCCCAGGTCCCGCACCTCCATAGCGTTGTTATGCGTATTGTGCAAACGTGTATACGGGGGGGCGCCCGTTTTGACGCCGTTCTATCCGCAGGCGGCGGCGCATCTCCTCATCGGCGATGCGGCCTATGAATTCGCGCGCAATCGTGGAAGGCAGGAGCACGACATCGACCTCAGTGACTGGTGGCTTGCCCAGACGGGCCTGCCGTTCGTCTTCGCGCGCTGGGTAGTTTCTCCAACCCTCAGCGCAGGCGCCAGGGAGCGTCTGGCGGCGTGGCTCGAGCGATGCGCCACCCACGCGGCGACCTCCGAGGGTGTCGCGGAGATGGCGTCTTTCGAATCGAACGCCCATGAATTTGAGGCGCGACGCGCTTACTACCAACAGCTGCGGGTGCGTCTGGATGAGGACGCCCTCGCTGGCCTCGACTTCTTTCTCGAACTTCTGGAAAGCACCCGGCATGAATACTCCGCGCGTATCGCCTGAGAAGGCCCTGAACCTCTACCGCCACGCCGCGCAACTTGACCTGATGGCGCGGGCCGACGAAGTGCGGCAAGCGCTCCACCCGGGGCGGGACGTGACCTTTGTCATTGACACGAACCCGAACTATACGAATATCTGCACGACAGACTGCACCTTCTGCAGCTTCTACCGGAAGCCGGGACATCCGGAGGCCTATGTGCGGACGCCCGCCGAGATCGGGCACAACGCCGCCAGGGCCCAGGCGCAAGGGGCCACGACCGTGCTGCTGCAGGGCGGGCACAATCCGTCGCTGGGACTTCCCTACTACCTCGATGTAATCGACGCGCTGCAAGAGCACGCGCCCGGCATGCACCTCCATCTGTTTTCGCCATCGGAGATCCTTCATCTGGCCGACCAGTGCGGTCAAAGTGCGCGGGCCGTGCTCCAGACTTTCTGGGATGCCGGCCTGCGCACGATGCCAGGCGGCGGCGCCGAGATTCTCGTCGATGCTGTGCGCCGGCGTATATCGCCAAAGAAAGTCCGGTCCGACGCGTGGCTCGCGGTCATGCGCGAAGCCCACCGTATCGGCTTCAAGACAAGCGCCACGATGACCTACGGGCACCTCGAGCGCGACGAAGATATCATTGCGCACCTCACCCGACTCCGCGACCTGCAGGATGAGACCGGCGGCTTTTACGCCTTCATTCCGTGGAGTTTCAAGCCCGGCAGTTCGCCCCTCAGCCGCCTGGTCCCCGAAGCGGCGCCACCGAGCCGGTATGTCCGTGTGATTGCCCTGGCGCGATTGTTTCTGGACAACGTGCCCCACATCCAGGCGTCCTGGTTTGGCGAGGGCTGGCGCGCGGGACAGCTCGCGCTTCACGCCGGGGCGGATGACTTCGGCGGCCTGCTGATTGAGGAGAATGTGCTTCGTAACGCGGGCCACGCCTGGGCTACGACGAAGGTGGCCGTGCTGGAGTCCATTCGTGAGGCGGGATTTGTGCCTGTACAACGCACCACGCACTACGAGAAGCTTGTCCGAAACGAGCAGGGCATCGCCGAAGAAGATGCCAGGCCTGAAGTCACGTTCCGTGAGGCTTGTGGATTTGCAAACCAGAACAACCTGGGCGCCGCCGCGCTCGTATAGGAGGATAAGGAATGTTGGCTGCAGTTGCCACGACGATGATTGCCCTTTGCGGCGCGACGGACTGTGCGCTCCCCGACCCCGCCACGCAAACGGAGCTCGACTACGCGTCGATGCGGGGATATGTCCTTGAGGAGGGAGAGGCGCGCTTTGTGCGGCATGCCCCGGTTTTTCTGGTAGAGGGCTACGAAAAAGAATACAACCGCATTGGCACGCCGTCGGCGCGTCTTGATGCGGACGGCGAAGAAGAGATCTATGTCGATGCCACGCAGCCGACATACTACCTGGACTCACGGGAGTGGACGAGCGGCGCCAGGAAGTACACGAACTTGATTTACAGGGTGCACTTTGAACAGAGCAAGTCGAACTCGAATTCCCGTGACGGCGGCAACGGGCGCAACGTCGGCGTGATGGTTATTGTGACCCTCGACGAGGAAGACAAACCCGTCTATGTCAACTCTGTTCAGACTTGCGGGTGTTTCCATGCCGTGCTACCCACGAACTTCACTTCGCCGGACGCATACCCCGACTGGTGGAATATGGACTCCTTCACCGTCTATGGGGAAACGCTGCCCGGCCGGCTGACGTATCCCGAAGACTTCGGGACCGAGTACCGTCCGGTCGTGTTTCTGCGGGAAGGCAACCACCGGACCGCGAACATGCTGATAGCGTCGATTGGGGACGTGCGGGAGAAATACCCCCTGATTACCGCGGCGGCCGAACCGATGGAGGCGCTAAAGCACTTGAAGCTGGGCGACGGGGAGACCTCCTTCTACTATGAATCCGGCGACAAGAAGGGGCTCGTGAAGGGCGCGTACAAACGGGGCGAGGCTTTTCTGCTTGGCGCGTTTGTCGGCGACGGCCGCGTCGGGCAGGACCGCATCTACGGTGGCGACGACGAACTGCCGCGCGGCTTCTACACATCCATAAAGCGCGGAGAAAAAAATGATTCGGACATGTGGGACTACAAGCCCTTTCTTGAACTTGACGGCTGGAAGCCGTAATCCGCGCGCCGCGCACAGGAAACCACCATGACACTGCAATCTATTCGAATCGGGCACAGCCCCGACCCTGATGACGCCTTCATGTTCTATGGCTTTGCGTCCGAACAAGTCACCATCCCCGGCTACCGCATTGTCCACGTGCTGCACGATATCCAGACCTTGAACGAACTGGCCATGGGCGAGGATCCGCTCGAAGTCACGGCACTCTCCGTACATGGCTACCTCCATCTCCAGGACCGATACGAACTGTTGGAGGTGGGCACCAGCGCCGGCCGAAACTACGGCCCACGGCTCATTGCGCGCGACCCCATGGCCCTGGATGAATTACAGGGCAAGTCTGTCGCCCTGCCAGGTCCGTATACAACGGCCACCCTGGTGGCCCGCACGTTCCTGCCCGGAATCCGTGAGGTCCATATGGATTTCACGGAAATCATGGATGCCGTGGCGAGCGGTCAGGTCCATGCCGGAGTCATCATTCATGAAGGTCAATTGACCTACGCCGATCACGGCTTCTCGCTGGTGGCGGACTTCGGCGAACTCTTCGCGGCGCGTCATGGCGGGCTTCCGTTGCCTCTGGGGGTGAATTGCATACGCGCCGATCTCGGGCAGGGGCTCAAGACCGCCGTGGCTGGGGCGTATCGGCGTTCCGTCGAGATTGCGCTCCGGCAGCGGAGCGCCGCGGTCGACTACAGTCTCAACTTTGGACGCGGCCTTTCCAAATCCCTGGCGGACCAGTTCGTGGGCATGTATGTCAATAGCGACAGCCTCGCGTTCAACGGCGAGCTTCGGGAGGCGATGGCCATCCTGCGGGATGCGTACTGGAATGTGGCCGGCGCGCGCGCGCCTGCGTTGGTCGCGACCGCGCGATGAAGGATCTCGCTGATATCACCCCGACCCTGTTCCCCAATTAGAACATAAACCACAAGGACAACACCCCATGACCCAACATGACTCCTCCGCAGCTCTTGCGGAACGTAAAACTGAAATCGCGCCACGCCGCAATGGTTTCAGCCGCCCCGCGTCCGCAGACACGCCCGAAGCCCTGGCGCAGCGCGATCGCATCGTGCAGGCCTGCCTCGATAGCGAATGCTTGAAGGCCGAGGTCAACTATGCGGAGCGGAGCGGGCACCACAAGATTCTCCGTACGCCGCGTCTCTACAAGGTGCTGGATCGGGACCCCTCACGTGATGAGCATCTGGTCCGGGTGGTTTTCCCCGCGGCCGACCAGTTGATAGAACTGGGTTCCGTACTGGCTATAACCTGCCTTTATGACCTGGAGCGAGAATACAACATATACGGCCACGTCATCTGTGCGGGTCCGGGTGTAAACGGTTTGCTGAAGGCCGTTCACGCGCCCATGGGCAGCGCACACCCGCGTCCGGGTATCGAGGGCGAACGGGCCATCATGCATTTCGTGGACTGGAAGCGCGCGGAGTGGGACCGGTTTCTGATTGACGAGCTCGCCCGGGGTCGCGGGCTGGCGTCGGCTCTCTATATCGAGAATTTCTGGAAGGCGCTCGACCGTATGTTTGGCGGTGGCTATCTGCTGAACTGCCCCGACTCCTACCACTGGAGCGCCTGAGATGCGCCTGGCAGGACTTGCTGTAACCTTCTTGCTCGTGGCGGATGCATCAATTTCCGCGGGCGCGATCCAGCTGGCGGATTTTCGGGTGGCGCAACGGGCCTATAACGAGGCGGATATCACGGTGGCGCGCGACGCGTTGTTGATGCGCGCCGGCGAAAACCCGGCCGATTTCTCGGCCCAGTTTGAGGCGGCCGAGTGCCTGCGCATCACGGGTTCGGAACTTCGCACGCGACGCCAGACCCATCGCCTGTCGGGCAGGGAGATAAAGGCGCTCAAGGACGAGCAGGCCGCATGGTCGGAACAAGGGCTGGCGTTCGCGGAGCGCGCGGCGGCGCTGGCAAAGACGGAGGAAGAGATAGCCGCGGCCCATCGCGTCTACGGCGAGTTGTATGCGAACAGCATCACCGGCATGGTTTCGGGACTCAAGAACGGACCGAAGGCGCGCACCCACATGGACGAGGCCCTGGCCCGCACGCCCAGGGACCCGGAGTGCCGGCGGGCCATCGGCATCATGTACCTGAACAATCCGCCCTTCAATGGCGGTGATATAAACAATGCCATTGAGACCTTTGCGGAGTGCCACAACCTGGTTCCCGACAACGATGTCTACATGGTCCTGCTGGCCATGGCATACCAGAAGAACAGGGACTGGGAAGAGGCTCTCGCCGCAGTCGAGTCGGCCCTCGCGATCAATCCGGCCAATCCGAATGCCGCCGCCTTGAAAACGGCCATCGAATCCAGGACGGAGGCAACAGAATGAACGCTTTTCTGCGGGAAATCGGGTTCGCCGCGATAGTGTTGGGGCTCGCAGGCGTCGCGTCCGCGGAAGATGTGGCGGACGACCGGGGCGAGGTACTGTCATATGTGCTGGACGGCGCCGACGGTCTGGTGCAGCGTTTTGCGCCGGTGTTTCTGATCGAGCATGCTGAGGAACCGTTCAATAGGATCGGTACCCCATCCGCGGAGATCGGCGCCCGGGGCAGGGAAAAGGTTCTGGTGGATCCCTCGCACGCCACGATCTACACGGAGGTGGAAACCTTCGCCACGGATCGGGATCGGTACACTAACCTGATCTACCGTATCCATTTTCAGAAGAACCCCTTCACGCTCGTGCCGCTCAATGTCGGTGCGGGCAAGAACGTGGGCTTCATCGCGGTCATAACCCTGAACAGCCGCGAAGAGCCCGTGTGGCTCAGCACCGTGCAGAGCTGCGGCTGCTACCACGCCATTATTCCCACCGACTATCTGGCGGAGTCCGCTTATCCGGACGATTGGAATGTTGATGACCTTGAAGTGTACGGCGAGCACTTGCCCGGTTTACTCAAGCTCAAGGCTGCCGCAGGTAAGAATCCCGGTATCACGATTACCATTCGCGGAGGTAGCCACCGCTGTATGGACGTCGCCGTCGAAACCGACGCCGATGCGACTACCGAAGTCAACAAGGTTACGGCCGAGGCCGCACCCGTCGAAGCGCTCAAGCACCTCCCTTTACCGGATGGCTCCGAGACCTCGTTCTATCACGAAAAGGGTCACCGCAAGGGCTTGGTGAAGGGTGCGTACAAGCCCCTGGAAACTATCCTTTTCGGCCTGTGGGCCTGGGACCACAATGTAGGGCAGGATCGCGAGTACGGCCCGAAGGAAAAGGTGGGCCGTCGCTTCTACACCACGCTCTTCTTCGCGCGAAAGAAGGAAGCTGATATGTGGCACTTTGCCCGTTACCTTGAACACAACGGCTGGAAGCCATAGCAATACAGGAAAGCCCTATGATATCGATATTAATCTGCCTGGCCGCCGCCGCTGCAGGTCCGGAAGCACCGGCGTTCGACCACACCCACGCGGAACTCAACACCGTGCTCGCAGAATACGTCAAGCACGGACTCGTGGACTATGCCGGCTTGAAGGAAGGCCGCGCGCCGTTGGACGCCTACCTGTCCGATTCCGGCGCGGTACCCCTCGCCACGTTTCAAACGTGGAGCAAAGACGAGCAACTCGCCTTTCTCATCAATATCTACAATGCCAGCACCTTGCGGCTCATCATCGACCACTATCCGATCAAGAGCATCAAGGCTATTGGCTCTGTTTTCAAGGGGCCCTGGGCGCAGGACGCGGTTCTGCTCTTCGGGAAGAAGATCACGCTCGACACCCTCGAGCATAGAATCATCCGAAAGAACTATTCGGAGCCCCGCATTCACTTTGCACTCGTTTGCGCCGCCATGGGCTGTCCGCTGTTGAGAAGCGAGGCGTTCGTGGGCGCTAAGCTTGACACGCAGTTGGAATGCCAGGCCGATAACTTTTTAGGAGACGCCGACAAGAACCGGGTCGACATCGAACACGAGAAACTGTATCTATCCCCCATCTTCAAATGGTATCGCGACGATTTCGAGGCTGCGTCCGGTTCCCTAGTAGCCTTTGTGGCTCCCTATCTTTCCCCCAATGCGGATCTCGATATGGCGGCGAAATATGATGTGGAATTTACGGACTACGACTGGTCGTTGAACGGCCAGGATCGAGATCAGTAATCAATCAATAATCCAGCTGTGATAAGGAAATATCCCGTGAAAATCGACGCCACATGCTGCCATGCTATTTCGCCGGGCGATATTCCTTCCGCGGAGGCTTCCTGTCCCCGTGCCGTCCTTGTTGCACTGGACCGCGATTCGGAACACACGAAGCTCGTCTTGAGCGCGCTCCACGAGCGGCTTCCGCGCGTGCCGGTCGGACTGGTGATCTCAGAGGCGGACCGTGATGTGGCGTTGCAGTGGTTGCGTGAGCGGCGGGTAGATCGCCTTATACCGAAAAACCAGTTTGAAACGGGTTCCGGCGGGCATGTTGCGGCCCTCCTCTCCCATGGTGCGCGGCTGGCCTCGCTGTACGATAAACTGGGAGCCCGACCTCAGCGTACGCTGCTCGTAACGGGCGCCACCGGATTCCTGGGCGGCCATTTCCTGCGTTACTTGCTCCGGTGCGGGAGCGACCGGGTAATCGCCGTTACACGCAGCAACCGCGGTACATCGGCCCAAGAGCGTCTCGCTTATTTGCAGCGATTGCATCCCGCCCGTATCCGTTGTATCGAGGGCGACGTATGCCAGCCTGGGCTCGGTCTGCCCGCGGCGGCGCGCGCGCGGCTGAAATCGGAGGTCGACGAGGTCTGGCACCTGGCCGCCAGCACCAAGTTCGAGGAAGTACTTCGCGACGAGATTTTCCGCGTGAATCTGGGGGGCACAATAAACGTTCTGGGTCTTGCGCGAGGCCTTCCGCGTCTGCGCCGCTTTCACCACGTGAGCACCGCCTACGCAGCGGGGAACTGGGCCGAGTCCTGTCCGGTACCCGAGGAACGCCTGAAGCGCCCTCCGGGTTTTAAGAATCCCTACGAGGAATCCAAATTCCTCGCGGAGGAGGCAGTGGCCGATTCCGGGTTGCCCGCGACCATCTATCGGCCCAGCATTATTTTGGGCGAGACAGTTTCGGGCCTGTGCGACGGCCAGACGGTCTATAACGTCGCGAAAATGCTCCGCCTCGCGCGGCTTGCAGGCGAACGCGCCGCGAAAAGGACCGGCGCCTTCGGCTCGTTCCGCGTGGCGGTGGATCCCGGCGCAGCTAAGAACCTCGTTCCTGTCGACACGGTGGTGGACCGAATGCTCCGAATTGCGGCCGGTGAACCCGACGCGGGCGGCTACTACAATCTCGCACACGAGCGGCCCACTCCCATGACCGAGCTCATCCATGTCATCGCCAAACTGCTGGATATTCCCCAATACCAGGCCGTTCGGGAGCTCGACTGCTTGCCCCTATCGGCGGCCGAATCGGTGCTCGAGCGGGTGGCGGGCGTATTCCGGCCGTATATGTTGCGTTGCGACCCAACTTTTGAAACCCGGCACGCGCGTGAAGTTGGCGAGCCCTTCGAATCGCTCGAGAAAGACCGGTTGCGTTTCCTGCTCCGCGCTTTTTTCGAGCAACACTATAACTGGGCCTTCGAGCCGGCCCGAGCTTCCGTGTAAACCATGGACACCCAATTCCCAATACGGCGACAAGACGCCTGCCGCGCCTACTTCGAGCAGTTTCTCCCTAAACTGAAAGGGGAGTTACTCATCCCGGGCTTGCGTTCGCTGAATTGCAGCCTCGGCGTTCGCATCATCGACATGGATTCCGTCGCCTGGCTATTGGCAATCCGGTCGGGACGCCTGGAGGCAGTCCGCCGCGGTGTGGATCGTGCCGAGTGCGTCTTTTGCCTGGATGCGGGAACATTGATAGAAGTCGCGACGGGCGACCTGGCGCCCGACCGGGCTTTTTTCGATCTGCGCATCGAGATCGAAGGCAACATGGCCCTCGGTCTACAACTGAGCACCGTGCTGGAACCGTTCTTCCAGCAATACCCGTTCCGCCTGCCAGCCGTATGATTAACGCCGTACCCAGATCGACTGTTGCCCGCACCTGCCTGGTTCTTTCGGCGCTTCTAACTTGCGTTGCCCCCTACGGCATGCGTTGGCTCCGGTTAGACAACGGCATCGAATTATGGGTGGCAAGCGACGTCGACGCCGAGCGGTACGATGCATTCCAAAAAAACTTCGGCGAAGAAGACTTCCTCCTGTTGGCGTACACGGGCGGCCCGTTGTTTGACGACGACGCCCTCGACGTACAACTATCCGTGCTTGAGGCCATCGAAACGCTACCGTCCGTAAGCTCGGTACAAAGTTTGCCGTCGCTCTTTCGAGACCAGTTCGGCGTGGAGAGCGGCGCGGAGCTGGAATCGGAAATCGCATCTTCCCCATTCTACGATGGCGCCATCATCGCCCCGGACCGCTCCATGGCCGGCATGATCATTGGCAGCCGTTCCAATTTCACGCCCCGGGAGCGACGGGAGTACGTGGCCGCAGTTCGGGAGGCGGCCAAGCCACTTCGAGAAGCAGGCTGGACCACCCATGTGGTCGGTCCCAGCGCCGTAAACGCCTCCCTCGACGCCGCCTCCGAGGCCGAAAGCCGCCGTTTATTGCCCCTGGCCGTGGTGAGTTCCACCGCACTGCTGCTGGTGCTGTTACGCTCGCTCCGCAGGGTGGCCGCAGTAGCCACCGTGTCCGCATTGAGCCTGATTGTCGCTTTGGGGTTCATGGGGTGGCTCGGGCTCACCATGAACATGGTCACCGTGGCGCTGCCGCCGGTTCTCTGGATGCTGTCGGCCGCGTATGCCGTTCACCTGCTCCGCTACTATGACCGCGCACTGGACGATGGGCTGGCGCCGGCCGCCGCACGGGATCAAGCGCTGGCCTGGGCCACACGGCCCAACCTCCTCGCCGCCCTGACGACCTCCATGGGCTTTCTGGCCTTATTGAGCGCAGCCATGAAACCCGTCCGTGAGTTGGGCCTGGCCGCCGCCCTGGGCGTGCCCGTGGCGTTTGTGGTTACTTTTGGCGTTTGCGGCCTCTTGCTCCCCTGGATGCCCGGGTCACGGACCTCGCGTAACGTCTTCCGGGCAGAGGGGCGGTGCCCGCTCGATTCCGCCTGGCATCGGTTGGCCCACGCGCCCAACTCGAGAAGCGCCAAATATATCGTAACACTGGCCGCGTGCGGAACCCTGGTCTGCGCATTCCTTGCCACGCACCTCGATATTGAGTCCAATCCCCTGACTTTTCTCGACCCCGACACACCCATCGTCCGCGATTCAGCCGCTGTGGCCGAGGTCTTCACCGGACTCTACACGCTGGAAACCGTATTGGAACTACCGAATTCCTGGTTGAATCCTGTTCATTGGCCTGCCATCGAACGGCAGGCCGCCGCCCTGGAAGTATCCGAGGGTGTGGCGCGGGTCCTCAGCCCCCTGGATTACCTCAAGAAGCTGAACCAATGGTCGGCAGGCGGTGAGAGCTCGCCTTATTGCCTGCCCGACAACCGTGCCACGGCGGAGGGACTTCTCGAAGACATTCCCGTGGCGGATCGCGGGCCGCTACGCGCCCTGGTATCGCCAGACGGCAATACCATTCGCCTGTCGTCGCTCATTCGGGTCATGGACGGCGAGGCACTGTTGAGAATCGTCCGCGCTTCAGAGACCGCACTTGTCGAATATGGTCTGGACGGGTACCACACCGGTGTCGTATTGCGACTTGTCCGTGCGCAGTGTGCCTTGGTGGAAACACAGTTGAAGAGTCTGGCGCTCGCTGTCGCCGTCATCTTCATCTGCATTACCCTCGGGCTGCGCTCGCGCAGGCTCCTGCTGTTGTCGGTTGCGCCCAACCTCGCGCCCATAGCCGTGCTCTTCGGCCTCATGGCGCTCACGGGAATTCCACTGGATCCGGCGACGGTGATGGTGGCGGCCATGGCCCTTGGAATCGCCGTGGATGACACCATGCACCTGTTGCTGACGTGGCGTGAACGAATGGGGGAATCGGGTGACGCGCACGCGGCCATTCACGAGGCGATCCGGATCAACGGGCCGGCCATGGCGACAACCTCCTTGATGGCGTGCACAGGATTCCTCACCCTCGGCCTTTCGGGCTTCGGCCCCATCCGCTATTTTGGGCTGCTATCCGCCGCCGCCATGGCCGCGGCACTGGCGGCGGACCTGTTGCTGTTGCCGGCACTGATTCAATTGACAACGACCGAAGGGACCAAGACCCGGTGAACGATCGAATCCAGGAAATCATCGCGCTGCACTTCGACCCGGTCTGGGGAAGTCCTTACTGGTTGGAGACAGGGCCACACCTGCCCTTCGAACCGACTACAGATATCAGGACCAGGGCGGATCTGCTCCGCTTTCCGGCCTTTGACCTGAAGGAATTGGCGGACCGGCCGGTCGAACACTTCATACCCCGCGTCTTCCATGACGACCTGTCCCGATTCGTCACGGCGGAAACCGGCGGCGCAACAGGAGTGCCGAAACGTACCGCCTACGCCTTCGAAGACTTCCAGTCCGCGTTTGTCGGGCCTTTCGTCGCCGCCGCAGGACTCATGGACTTTCCACGCAACCGACACTGGCTTTTCATAGGGCCATCGGGGCCGCACATCATCGGCAAAGCCGCCCGCGAATGCGCACGCGCCCTGGGATCCAGCGACCCCTTCTCCGTCGATTTTGACCCGCGCTGGTACCGTAAACTCGCGCCCGGTTCCATGGGGCGCGCACGCTACCTGGAACACGTCCTGGAGCAGGCCGAGCGCGTTTTAAATACCCAGGACATCGGCGTACTCTTCAGTACCCCGCCGGTCCTCGAAGCCTTGGGTAAGCGCCTCCCACGGGAACTGCGAGAACGCATTGCCGGCATTCATCTCGGCGGTATGGCGGCGCCCCCGGAATTCTGGGACCGTCTCACGTCATATTGGTTTCCACATGCCGTCGCCCTTTCGGGCTATGGCAACACCCTCGCCGGGCTTTGTCCGCAGGTGGCCCCATGCGAAAACGGCGAGCCCGTCTACGTGCCTTTCGGCGACCGGTTGATCTATGAATTAATAGCCGAGAACGGATCGACGCCGGGTACGGTCTGCTTCCATCGCCTGGACAGGTCGTGCTTCCTGCCCCATGTGCTGGAAGGTGACTGCGCGATTCGCCACGATGCAATCCCAGCCGCGGCCGTAGCTTTGGGGTTTCAGCCAGCAGGGCTTCGCGATCCAAGACCGAAAGTGCATCAACTCGAGGCACGTGCGGTGGGGCTCTATTGATGACTAAAGCAATAGTGGAGGAAAACGTCTGGATTCCCACCGGCGGAAGAGAGGTGGAAGGCGTTCTGGCATACCCGGAATCCGAGCCACCCCGGCGGGGAGTCCTGCTGCTGTCCCCCCATCCCCACATGGGCGGCCGCATGGACAACAACGTCATCGAGCACCTGGCAAGGCGCTTCGCGGAGGACGCGTGCGGAGTATTGCGCTTCAACTACGGTGGGGTGGGAAAGAGCGAACTGGAAATACCAGAGGCCCAATCCCCATACGAATACTGGGTGGAAATCGAAGCTGCAAAGGGCTACGACGCGGTGCTGCCCGATGCAGTCGCCGCCCGCGCTTTCCTTGTCGGCGCATTGCCTTCCGGCGTGCCGGTGGCCTACGTGGGATACTCCTTCGGGTGCTGCCTTGCTATGCTCCTGGCACAAGTCCACCCGCCCGAATCCATCGCGGCCATCAGTCCGCCCCTGCGCGAGGCGGCGCTCGTGGGGCTGGAGGACCTTACTGTACCAGTCTGCTTTGTGGCGGGCGACAACGACTTCGTCTTTGATCGCAAACGCCTCGAAGCATCGCTTGCCGCGATGTCCGGACGCACTGAGTTTGTTGAACTCGATGGTTGCGACCACTTCTTCCGCAAGCAGGAAGAACGCATCTACCAAGTGCTCCGGCCAACGGTTGTCGCAGTTGCTGCTTCGAAGGGGGAAGTAGCATGAGCACGCTACTGCTTCTTGCCATCGCGATAGCGAGCGCAGCGACGTCCGACCCGGCCTCCGAACTCGCCGCAGCCACCCATGCCTACGATTTGCCCGGCGCTGAGACACTCGCCACCGGGATGGAAGCGGACCCCAAGCCCGAAGAGTCCATGCTGCGCGCGCGGGCCTGGCTGCTGGTTGCCGAACTCCGGCGCATCGCCTTCGAGGAGCTGCCCGTGGACGCCGTCAATGAACGCCGGGCCCTCGGCAGGAGAATTGACGCGGCCGCCGACTCGGGTCTGGCTGCCACGCAACTCCTGGAAGAATGTTCCGAAAAACACCGCATTCGGGCGGATTTACTGGGCACAAAGATCCGCTCGCGGTTTCGCGCGGGGAAATACAAGGATGAGATGAACCGTGCCATTGCGACAGCCTTGGAGCTCGATCCCGAGAACGCAAGCGCGCTGATCTCGAAAGCGAAGACCTACTTGCTTCGACCCGATGCCGACGGCGAGGCCATACGGCGTGGCCAGGAACTCGTGGAACAAGCCTTGGCACGCGATAGTTCCCTGGAACAGGCCCGCTTACTCCAGGCCTATACCTGGGAGCAACTCGGCCACCACGACCGCGCGCGCGCAGGCTACGAACAATGCCTTCAGCTTAACCGCAACTGTACCCCCGCATCCGCAGGCCTGACACGGCTCAACAAGTAAGAAACAGTAGAGAGGTCTCGACCGCCTGCTGTGTGCAACGGATGGCACGGCGACGGTCGGCTTCGGAGTAGTACGAGAATATGCCACACGAGGAAACGAGTGACACAGGCCGCGAGACTCCCCGGGTCTCTGTAGTCGTTCCATGTTACAACGAGGCTGAAAACATCCCGCTGCTTGCGGCGAAAGTGGAGAAGGCGTTTGCCGGCCCGTCGGAATGGTCCTACGAATGTCTATTCGTGGATGATGGCAGCACGGACGACACGCGGAAACAGGTGGATAGGGCGTGTGCGGCCAATCCACGCATGCGCTATCTTCGTCTCGTGGCAAACATGGGGCAGTCCGCGGCTCTCGTCGCCGGAATGCGCGACGCCCGAGGTGAATACATCCTTACGATCGACGGCGATCTGCAAAACGACCCAGCCGATTTTCCGCGCTTCCTTGAACTCTTGCAGGACTACGACTGCGTCTGTGGTTACCGAGAGAAACGAAATGATGCCTGGGTACGCCGGCTTTCGAGTAGAGTCGCAAACCAGGTTCGTAACTGGGTGTTGCACGATGGCATTCGGGACACGGGCTGCGGCTTGAAAGGATTTAGAAGGCGATGCGTGCCGTATATCGTGTCCTTCAACGGCGTTCATCGTTTCTTCGGTGTTCTGATGAGGAATGCCGGCCTTTCGATCGTGGAATGTCCGGTCGCGCATCGCCCCCGGATCCATGGCACATCCAAGTACGGAATTGGCAACCGCCTGCCACGGGGGCTGTTCGACCTGGTCGGTGTCGTATGGTTGAAAAGACGTTACGTGCACCCCACGATAGAGACGGGGCAGTCATCATGACCGCGGCAATCACGAATCGGCCACGATTGTGGAGATTGGTACCAAGAAGGGGCCGCAGTATGACAGATAAATCGAGACTTCGCGTCCAACGTCAGCCCCCGAATAGAGTTGAAGGCGTGTCAACGACGCACACCACGCGACATCCTTCGATTCGTAGGTGATACCAATATCAACGTTTTTTGATGCTGCAAGTTACACTACAAAAGGTCAACCCCACGCCCATTACCCCATACCGGCCGGAAAGATTATCTGACCGCTACTAACCAAGAACAAAACGACCGTAAGTATTTCAGGTTCGGTATTTATCCAAACCCGAAGTCCAACAAACCACGCTCTATAAACCGGAAAGGGCCAAGCAGTATTGTCAACGCGATATCAATCGAAATTCGGGCCAATGGAGTCGATAGATCGCCCCAAATTTGTAGTGCAAGGAAAATTAAGGAAAGGCGTAAAGCCTTGGGAGGGAAGAACTTAAATGGAGCGGGACACGGGGTTCGAACCCGCGACATCCAGCTTGGGAAGCTGGCACTCTACCAACTGAGTTAGTCCCGCTCGGGAAGTGAGCCTTAGTCTAGCAGGCGGTGATTGCGGTGTCAAGCGGATGGTGCCGCCTGAAACGGTGACGGCACGGATTCTCGCGCGGGCGGAGTGCTCAGATGTAGATGCCGCCGCCGAATTGGAGGTCGCGTTCGATTTCTACGTTGACGAGGGCGGGTTTTCCGGAGGCGAAGGCGCGTTCGAGGGCGGGGCGGATCTGGCCGGGTTCGGTGACGTGTTCGCCGTGGCCGCCGAGGGCCTGGACGACCTGGTCGTAGCGGGTGTAGAGCAGTTGCGTTGCGACGGGGGGCTTGTCGTGGTAGACGGCGAGCTGCGGCCGCATCATTTGGCCCCAGGCGGCGTCGTTGCCGACGATCCCGACGATGGGGAGGTTGTGGCGGATGGCGGTGTCGTATTCGAAACCGTTGAGTCCAAAGCTGCCGTCGCCGTAGACTATCAGGACGCGTTTGTCCGGGTGCGCCTTTTGTGCGGCGAGGGCGAAGGGCATGCCGACGCCGAGGGTGCCCAGCGGGCCGGGGTCCATCCAGTAACCGTTCTTCGGCACGGGCAGCACCTTGGCGGTCTTCGCGACGATGTCCCCCCCATCGCCGATTACGATCATGTCGTCGTCCACGAAATCGGCGATTTCTCGGCAGAGCCGGTCCGCGTGGATGGGGACCTGGTCGCTCGACGCCGTCTCGGAGAGGGCAGCGGCCCGGGCGTCTTCCTTCGCGCGGAGCGCGGCGGCGTAAGCGCTGAAATCGAGCTGGACGCCGCCGGCGTCGAGGGCGGCGCAGAGCGCGTCGAAGCTGCACGCCAGGTTTCCCACGAGGGCCACGTCCGAGGGGCGGTTCTGTCCGATGAGGGTATTGTCCATCTCAAGCTGGATGATTTTCGCGGAGGCCGGGATGGAATCGCCGAAGGCCAGGCGAAAATCGAGCACGGCGCCCGCGAGGATCACGACGTCGCTCTGCTCGAGGGCTTCGCGGCGCGTGCGGTTGAAGAGGTGGCGCGAGTCCCGGGGCACGGTCCCCCGCCCCATACCGTTGGTGTAGGCGGGCATGTGGGTGCGGTCGAGAAAGCGCGCGAGCGCGGCTTCCGCGCGGGACCATTTCACGCTGGTGCCGGCCATGAGCAGGGGGCGATCGGCGGCGGCGAGCAGCTCGAGCGCCGCGCACACCTGCGTCTTGTCGGGCGCGATGGCGGGGGGCGCGGTTTGAATCCGCGGAATGCGCACCTCCCCGTCCGCCTCGCTCATGAGGATGTCCATTGGGATTTCGAGGAAAGCGGGGCCCGGGATACCGGAGACGGCATGGCGGATGGCGAGCTCGATGTATTCGGGGATCCGGTCGGTGGCGTAGCAGGCGTCCGCCCACTTGGTGATTGGGCGCATCAGCGCGACGTGATCCATTTCCTGGAGCGAGCCGCGGCCCCGGTTGAAGAAGGGGCCCTGGCCGCCGATCACGAGCATCGGCGCGTTGGCGCGCCAGGCGTTGGCCACGCCGGTCACCGCGTCGGTCACGCCGGGGCCGGCCGTCACCAGGGCGACGCCGATGCCGCCGGGGCGAACACGGGACCACGCATCCGCGGCGTGGGCGGCCGCCTGCTCGTGGCGCACGTCGATGATGTCGATCCCCTCCTCCTGACAGCCGGCGTAGATGGGCATGATGTGCCCGCCGCTCAGGGTGAAGACGCACTCCACCCCCGCCGCTTTCAGTGTTTTTGCCGCCAGCTGGCCACCGTGCATTGCCTCGTCTCCTCGTTCGTGGTGTATTCGACTGGGGCCGCCATGGGAGCATGCCGGGTGGGTTCAAGTCAACGTGGTACAGCCATTCATAACGCGTTGCATCACTCAAAGGATGAATATGGACGGCGGCTTCGCCGCCTGGCAGGCGGGGACGCCTGCGCTCCCAGCCTTTGCCGCTTCCTTGGGAGAGATGCTGTAATCTGGTTTGGATTTGGCTGTTGTGGTGAAGCTGAGGCACTTTTTTTCGGAGCAGGCGCCCGCGAATTGGGGTGGGGCGCTTTCGTGGCGGAGGTGTCGGTTGCCTGGTCGGCGACGGGACAGCCGCGCCGGTGGGCAGTGTGGCGGTTTTGATGCGCGCGCTTTCGGTCCCGCGCGGTGCACGTATCCGAGGTGATGGGGCGCCGCAGTCCCTGGGAGTACAGCCATTGATGACGCTTCGCATCACCCAACGGATGAAGTGCTGCCCCTAACGGTTGGCGTTCTACTGGAGTCTCGCACGCTCAAGCCTTCGCGGCGGAGCCGCGGAGCTTGAACGTGGCACCCGTGGCCCCATTTGAAATCTCGGAGCAGTCGCCCGCGATTCTGGTGGGAACGGAAATGCTTACGCGGGTGTGGATGGTTGGCGTCGTGGTTGCCCTTCCCCGCAAATGGCGCGCCTGGCTTATTCTTCGATCGCGGGCAGAAACAGCCAGGGATCGTAGGGCTGCTTGTCGATCAGCACCTCGTAGTGGACGTGCGCGGTCGAGGCGTTGCCGCTGTCCCCGCACAGCCCGATGATCTCTCCCTGAAGAACCTGGGCGCCTTCGGGGACGCTGATTTCGTCGAGGTGTGCGTAGAGCGATTCGAGGCCGTCGCCGTGGTCGATCTCCACCACCTTCCCGTAGCCGCTGCGCACGCCCGCATAGGTGACCACGCCATCGGCCGTGGCCACGACGGGCGTGCCCACAGGCGCCTTGATGTCGATCCCGTTGTGCATCTTGTTATTGCGGCCTCGTGGCCCGAAACGGGAGATGACGATGCGCTCGGGGTGCTCCATGGGCCAGATGGAGGGTTCACGGGTCCATTCCGATGGAACATAGGTTTCCGACGTTACAAACCGGCGAAAACGAACATCGCGCAGCGACTGCGTCTGCACGGATCGCGGCGGCGCCGGATCGAAAACCACCGCCCCGCCCGCAGTGCCGGAAGCGCCGGAAAAGGTGGCGCAACCGCTGATGGAGGCAACCCCGGCCATCAGGGCGATGATCAATACATATAGCGATTTGTGTGTGTTTTTGTTCATTCGTGCGAATTATCCATGAACCCCTGTCCGGCCCCCGCGTGTGGACGCGGCGGCGTACTCTAGCCCATGCGCGCGCTCCGGCGCAACCCGTTGCCGTTCTCTTAGAGCACCCGAAAGGAGAGCGGATAGCGTATCCAGCGCCCGCCGGATGCCGCCAGCGCCGCCCAGAGCGACAGCACCCACACGCCCGCGACGGTCGCCCCGATGACGCCGGGGAGGAAGCGCACCGGCAAGAGGCCCGCGCCGCTCAGCACGACGGCGACGATGGCGATCGCGCAGATGCCGAGCGTGGCGGTGATCTGGAAGTTCACGGCCTCCCGCCCGTGGTGATCCACGAACGCCGAGTCCCCCTTCAGCAATTGCCAGACGAGAAAGGGCGCCACCACGTGCCCGAACGGAATGAGCCCCGCGAAGGCCGCCAGGTGGCACCCCATCGCCCGGCGGCGCTCCGGCGGCGCGGGCATTTCGGTTGTGGGCATCGATTCTTCCGCGCTCATCCGCGCCGCCGATAGGACGCCTGCGGCGGCGGCGGGAGCGCCTCCCCCGGGGCGCGCGTCACGGGGCGCACGTTCAGGCGCGACCAGTCCAGCGCGCGGGTGATTTGCGTGCCCGAGGGCTTCAGCGCCCGAAAGCGCTCGTAATTCCGGTAGAGGATATTCTCCAGCAGCGGCGCGGGCAGCGCCAGGCCGCGCAGGGTGCGCCCCGGGAGCAGTTCCGTGGTGTATTGATCGCGGGACAGCATGTCCAGGTAGGCCGCCGTACGCGTGCGGTACCACGCCAGCGGCTGCGGGCGCAGCGAGGTAATCACATAGTCGGTCCCGAAGATAAAGCGGTCCGGAAACTCCTCGAACAGGGCGCGAAAGCCCGCCGGATTCTTCGAGACCCGGTCCAGGCCCGTCTTCAGGTAGTCGTCGTGACCAAAGCTGATGTCCACGTACATATTGGGGAAGGTCCGCAGCATCTCGCGCAGCCGCGAATGCGCCATGGACGAGAGGAAGTAGTGCGGGGTGTTCACCTTGAGGTCCGGATAGCGCGTCAACACCGCCACGAATTCGTCCAGAAAGCCCGGCTTCGCCGGATTCACATGCAGGCACACCGGCAGATGTTGCTCGGCCAGGTAGGCGTACACCGGCATCATCCCCGGGTCGTCCATCGCCACGGGCCGGAAGATGTAGGTGTTCTGGCGCGTCGTGTAGCCGTGCCCCAGGTAGAGCTTCAGGCCCGTCGCCCCCTCCGCCACCAGCGCCTTCAGCTTCTCCAGCTTGTCCGGATCCGTCGGATTCAGCGTCGGCCACGCCTCCAGCCGGTCCGGGTGCGCCTGCGCCATGGCCACCAGCGCCGCGTTGTTCTCGTCATAGCGCGTGAAGCCCGCGCGCTCATACAGCGCAAACGTGAACCATGGGCTCCCCACCAGCACCGTCTTCCCGATGCCCAGCGCGTCCATCTGCGACAGAAGCGCCTCCAGGTTCTCCTCCCCCTGGATGTGCTCGTGCGCGTTTACAATCCGCTTTTCCTCCACGAGCCGCGGGATGGTGAGATAGGAGGCGGACTCCTGCGCCCGCGCAACGCCCCACGGCCCCGCAGCCAGCGCCGCCAGGCACACCCCGGACACCCACCCCCGCAACCACGCGGGGCAGGAGAACAATCGCCCCGCGGGGCGCCATGCGCGCGCGGCAAGCCGCCCGCGTACTGCCAGATGCATCATGCCGAAAAGTGTAGCAAGCCCCGGGAAGCCCTTCAAGCGGCGCGATCGCCCCCGCACCACGCAATGATTCCGCCTCCGGCGGATTCGTGTGCCTGGAGCAACGCCAACCCAACACCGCCACAACCACCCCGCACACACGAGCGGCCCAAAAGGAGGTTAGGCATCCCTGCCTGACCCAACACACGTTCAGCATCCCAACGCTCCCTCATCCCCTGCAAGAAAGCCCAGGCATCCTGCCTGAACCCACCCTTTCACCACCTGACACAGTCACAACTGTCAACAGCCAACTGTCAATTGTCGACTGCCCTCAGGTGTGCCACGGTCAAGCCCCCCGGGGCTTGCCCGTGTCAGTCCTCCCCAGGGACCGACACGCCAAAACCACCACAATCATGCCTCCCGCCGCTACCCCGACCGGGACAGGCGCGCGCACCGGCGGTGTTCGGGAAGGGCGGCGGTCTCCTGCGCGGGACGGCGGTCTCCGTGCGCGGGATCGAGGATCCCAGCGCGCACCCGTCCCTTGGCGGCGCAAGGGACGTACCGCCGCACAGGCGCCAGACGTTGCAACAGGCGCACCGGCGTCCAAAGGCGCCCGGTGCGTCAACGCGTCACGCCACACCGCGGGGGTATGTCCCGACCGGGGTTGGGCCGTTGCGCGTGGCATGCCATAGGTTTCAAGGATCTGCTCCCGTCAAGGCATGCCCCAAAGTGTGCCACGATCAAGCCCTCAAGGGCTTGACCGTGTCAGTCCCCCCAGGGACCAACACGCCAAATCCACCCGAATCATGCATCACGGGGATACAGACATGACTCGGAGGACAGTGTGATATCCTGTTCTTAACTGTAGGAGTCTCTCACTCCCAACATCTTGCCGGCTTATCCCGGCGCTTCTCCCTAATATTCCAATCTGTCCTCGTTAGCGCTTATATCACCAAGACACTCAACTCCTACACCTGCTTCTTTTGCTTTTCGCAAGTGTATATGAATACGCCCCAAAAGGTCATCGCTTGGATACGAAGCCGTATAAAACGCCCAGTATGATTCAGTGAAGTCCTTACAAACATGGATGGTGGCATCTGGAATAGCTCCCAACTCCCCGCGAAGCAACGACCAGCCATCGTCGATATTGAAACTAGAACCCAATTTTCCCACTTCTGTCCAAGGCGAACGTTGTAAAAACAACCACCACGACTCGTACTCCTGGAGTCTGTCACGAATTTCTTCTATCCGCTCTATATTCTTTTCGGCGGCCCCCAATTGGGCCAAACAGGCGCCAGAGTCAAAACACGACACAACTGCGTTCATATCCTTGAACTCCGACACCACGTCGGTCTTGTTCGGAAGCGTTTCCAATAAGACGGCTAAATACCCATTCCCGAACACCTCGGTAGAAGCCAGTATTAGCGCATGCCCCAAGTCTGTGACGGTTTTGAATATTTCGTTACCTGGATTGACTGTGTCGTACCCAATTTGAAGAAGCGTAATTCTTTAGCGGAATGAAGCTGGCTC
>JAHBVV010000047.1 GCA_019637335.1 Candidatus Hydrogenedentota bacterium
CGGCATACATTCGCGGTCCCGGATAGTTCGGGCACGGAGAAACGCCTATGAATAATCCCGTACGCTCAAACCGGATGAGCCAATTGTTTGTCGCATCGAGGTGGCTCAGGCCCATATGCAAGGAATGCAACGTGCCGGGGGGTGCTCAGATTGCTGCCACGGGTATGATCGACACGTTGCCGGTCAGCGGCAGATGGGTCTGCGCCAGGCAGACGACACCGCCCGGTCCGACCGGCATGCCCAATGCCTCCAACGCGGCGAAACTCCGAACGGCGTCCTTCCCCGGAGAAGCCGACTTCTTTATTTCCAGAGGATAGAGGGCGCCGTCCTGAACGATCAGCAGATCGACCTCCCGCCGGCTGTGATCCCGATAAAAATACAGGGGCGCCCTGCGCCCGTTGTGGGACCACGACTTCAGGATTTCGGACAGGACCCAGGTTTCCAAAAACGCGCCGGACATCGCGCCGGCTTCCAGCGTCTCGGGACTCGACCAGCCCGTCAGATAGGAGCACAGGCCGGAATCGAGGAAGTAGAGTTTCGGTGTCTTGACGAACCGTTTGGTTACATTCGCGAAGTACGGCGGGAGCAGGTAGACGATGCCGGAGGTTTCCAGAATCGACAACCAGCTTTTTGCCGTGTTCGGGGCGATGTCCGCATCGCGCGCCAGATCCGCCACGTTCAGCAGTTGACCCGTTCGCGCGGCCGCGGCCCGCAGGAAGCGCAGAAAAGCCGCCTGGTCTCCCACACGCGCCAGATCGCGAACGTCGCGCTGAAGGTAGGTTTTCACATACGAACTGTAGTACAGATCCCACTCTATCTGCGGTATGGTCACAAGCGCGGGATAGCACCCACGCCAGATGGCCTGGAAGAGCCCGCTGAGTTCCAGTGCGGGCATGGCCAAGACACGCCTTTCGATTTCTTCGCGTGTCGGGAGAAAGGGCAGGTTGGGCTCCGGGCATCCTTCAATCTCCCACCGCGACATTCCGAGCAAATCAATCATCGCCACCCGGCCCGCCAGAGATTCGGACACGCCTTTCATCAGGTGAAACTGTTGGGAGCCCGTGAGCCAGTACCGGCCTTTTTCCGACGAACTATCCGCAGCCATCTTGATGTAGGGCAATAGCCCCGGCGCGTACTGAATCTCGTCGATCAGGACTGGCGCGGGAAAGCGCTGCATGAACAACGCTGGGTCGTTCTGCGCGAGCTGCAACGCCAGGGGGTCGTCCAGCGTGACGTAGCGCCGGTCCTCACCCGCCATGTGGCGGAGAAAAGTCGTCTTGCCCACCTGTCGGGCGCCGCTGACCATAACCACGGGAAATTGCCGACTCGCCCGGACAAAAAACGTCTCCAATGTTCTCTTTTGGTACATTTTTGTTCTCAAAAAGTCGATAAAATGCGATCTGATTGCATTTTATCGACTTCTTGCGTCATCGTCAATGAAAAAATCCCACTTGGAACCCGAAGTAGTGGGTGCTATGGTTTGCGTTCTCTATCGCTCGTCCTCGGTAATTGCGGTACCCACAGGCCGTGAGAAGTTGGCCTCCGGCAGCGCCAAAAGCCCGCGGTCTGCTACGTCGTCTTGATGGCCGCGTAGGTATGCAGGTTTCTCAGGCGGACCTGCGTTTTTCCGTTGCCGTGGGATACATCCGAAGCGGCGCAGCCCAGCGCCCCGGGGGAGAGTACTTCCGCATTCACCTCTCGCCCGAATGCCACGTCCACATCCCGTGGTGACGTGTTGTCGTAGTTGAGCAGGTGGATGAATTCCTCGCCCTGATCGTTCGTGAACGTGTCTATCGCGATGAACGGCGATCCCACAACCGTGACCGGCGGGGTATGGACCTGCAGCAGATGCTTCATGAATTCATCCCCCCGCGTGGGCAGGGGAAGAAAGTGGTAGTTTCCCGCGTGGTATTCGACGCTCTTGGAACTGACCCGCTCGGGCATTCTGGGTAGATGAATAACGTTTTCGCTCGCAAGCAATTCCGCGAATGCCGACGGATCGCGGCGGAGAAGGTGCTCGTCGAAGTGAAAGGACTGGCCCGTAATGATGGCCTTTTTCGTTTTCGCGAACTGCCGGATGCGCTCCAGTTGGGCATCGCTGACAAGCCGGATATTTCCGACCAGGAGCACGTCGATATCCGCCAGTGTGTCGTCCGTATCGCCATCCACGAAGCGGAAAGGGATCTTGTGGCGCAGCATAAGCTGGACAAAGCCCTGGAACGAATACCAGTACGCCGCGACATCGGCAATCTGCGTTTCCCGGTTCACATAGATACCGATCTTGGCCGAGGAGGCGTTTTTCTTGTATATGGAATCGTGGTCTCGGAGAAAATCGCGCACCGGCGCCAGGGCTTCGAGGAAGTGGGCCCGTTCATAGAGCGTCTTGTCCGCCGCGCCGTCCATCCGCATGCCCCAGGTGGTGCAGGGGACATGGCCGCCAAAGGCAAGCGCCTCACACAGAGACAGGGCGCATTCCTGCATCGTTTCCGGCCAGCGCGTCTTGCCTTCCGGCGTGTACAGGTGATGGGATGGGAATACCTTGAAGTTACAGGATTGCCCGTACTTGTAGGCCACCACCTGATGGCGGATCGAGTCGCCCGTTCGGGCCGGGAACAGCGAATTCTCGGCGCAGACGAGATGGTGGGTCTTCCCCAGATCGGGAATATACACATGCCGGCCCGCGGCATCATTCGGATGCCGTGATATCGCGGGATTCCCGCCCAGTATGGCGCCCGGTTTGACGGCGTCGATCTTCTCCCGCAGGAGAGCCATCATCCGCTGCCGTTGCACCATGCGGAACGTCACCATTTCGAGATACAGGGGGTCCGTTATCGAGGCCGCGTTGCTCCGGTCTTCGGGCACGAACTCCATCCCATCCGTGGTATCCAGCCCGAAAACCCGGCGGGCCTCGGCGGGGCTGAAGCGCTCGTTCAGGTAGGCGGTGAACTCCCGCTGGCAATGGGCGCAATAGCAGCCCCGGAAATAGTCGTTGTCCAGCCGGATTCCATCCAGATCGCAATAGGTAAGCCCGATTTCCACGGCGTCCAGGTAGTATTGCCGCACGGCTTCATGGGTGAAGCACAGCGCGGGCCGGTCGTAGTTGTAAACGATGGGCGCGCCGTTGTGATCGAGCTGCGGGCAATCCCGGGCCCACGGGTTTTCCAGGAAGAACAGCTCCTTCTGGACCGAGAAGAATTGCAGATAGCCGAACACCGTCAGGCCCGCCTCGTGGGCGTGCGCCACCATCTTCCGAGTCAGTTCGTACTCCCGTTTTTCCCCTTCGATCCCGAAACCCTGCATGAAGTGGACTTCGATAATCCTGTAGCCCGCGCCGGCAATTTCTTGCACGAACTCGCGTTCGTGGGCCTGGTGGTACCACCGTTCCCATTCGTCCGTGGCGTGATCCACCAGCCCCAGCACATTGACGCGGGTCCTTCGGCTGAATTGCGTCGTATAGTGGAAGCCCATATTCATCAGCTTCGGCGTGTCCAGGATATTGGATTTCGAACCCGGACTCGATTCAAGGTCGGGTGCTGCGGACGAGACAGGTGAACAGCCGCTCGCTCCGAAAAGGCAGGCGGAAGCGGCGGCCACACCGGCCGTTCCGGTAAGCATGAATGCTCGGCGATTTAAGGTCGTCATTGCAGTTCCTGGCATCACGTTGTGCATCGTGGTGAGTCAAACACGGGGCAGCGGGGCGCAAGTCGCATTTGATCGTATGCAATGCCCCTGAACCATATCGAGATCCCGATATCCTGTCAAGTTAAATACCTGGCGTGCGTTGCGCCACGGATTGGGTGATCAGCCAGAAAACTGGAACGACACATACCATATCTAGACGCGGTCCGCCCGGGACTGATATAATCTCTTTACACGAGTGCGGAAAATTAACGCGGAGAGCCACGCCACGTGACCACATTTCGTCTTATCTTTGCGGCAGCGCTTCCGCTGGCCGTGTTCGCCTCGGGTTGCGCCAAGAGCCCGAAAGAGCTAGAGCGGATGCGCGCCGCGCGCGGCTACACGCCCACCCTGGAGGATGCGGCGAAGGCGTACAACGAGACCTGCGCCGGGGGAGACCGGGTGTCCAACAACTGCGCGCATTTCCTGTCCGATGCATTCATCCGCGCGGGCTTCACGGAA
Organism: Candidatus Hydrogenedentota bacterium; assembly: GCA_019637335.1. Lineage (NCBI taxonomy): Bacteria > Pseudomonadati > Candidatus Hydrogenedentota > Candidatus Hydrogenedentota bacterium. Next base: position 4,141 of record JAHBVV010000047.1, read on the forward strand.
CTGGAAACTTCCGACCTGATTACCGAGCGATGCCCCCACGGGCGGCCCCTTCGGGCCCAGGAAATGCTCAAGTGGTTTCAGTCCAAGGCGGAGCGCTTTCACAGCGGTCGCCTGGAGCCGAACACGGGCTACTGGGCCAGCTACCAGGAGAAACCCGGCCGGCGTCATGTGACCATACTGGACACCAGCACCGGCAAGTTTTACGGCACGGCGGACTGCAAGGACTGGCCGGTGCAGTGGAACTACCAATGGTAGCCGGTAGGGTAGCGGGAGGCGCCACAGGCTGTACGGCATGACCACGCCGAAGAAGCCAGGCCCAAAAACAGCCGGAAACAAGCCAAGATCGAGCGCGAAAAAACGAAAACAGACAATGGGGGCGGATGGAGAGGGCGCGCCGAAATTCCCGCGCGCGAGCAAGCCACGTAAACCGAGGGCGCCGCGCAAGCCCCGAGCGGCGGCGGATGCGACCGCGTCCAGGCCGCCTTCCGAGTCCAGCCGATCCTGGCGTCGCCGGGTTTTTGTTTGGGGCCTCAAGCTGAGCGTCGTCTTCACCCTCGTTTTTCTCATCCTGTCATCCGCCTGGATCCTGACCTACCGCTACGTTAATCCGCCGCTGACCCCGCTCATGCTCCTGCGGCACGTGCAGGAAGAGGAAGACGTGCGCAAACGCTGGCGCGCGTACGACGAGATCGCTCCGGAGTTCTTGCTGGCGGTGATTGCGGCGGAGGATCAGTTGTTTTTCAAACACGACGGCTTTGACTTCAAGCAGATCCGGGCGGCGATTCAAACGCGGCTGGATGGGGGCCGACTGCGCGGGGGCAGCACGATCAGCCAGCAGGTCGCGAAGAATGTGTTCCTGTGGCCGGGCCGTTCATGGTTACGTAAGGGGCTGGAGGTCTGGTTTACGTTCGGCATAGAGTTTTGCTGGGGAAAGCGGCGGATATTAGAGGTTTATGTCAATATTGCGGAGATGGGGCAGGGCATCTACGGCGTGGAAGCCGCCGCCCAGCACTACTACGGCAAGCCCGCGAGCGACCTGACCCGCGCCGAGAGCGCCCTGCTTGCGGCGGTGTTGCCGGCGCCCCGCGATCGATCGCCGCTCCAGCCGACGGCCTACCTCCAGGAACGCCAGGCGTGGATCATGGGGCAGATGCACAACCTGGGCGGACCGGCCTACCTCGAAGCGCGCTGATCCGGCGCGAAACCCGCCTGTTTCTCGCACAAATCGTCGAAAATGTGTTATTCTGCCGCTCCTGTTTGGCCATTCCGGACAGACCGCGACCGATTCAGGCGGCCCGCTCCCCAACGCAGTGCGCCCGAGAATCCCGGCATGCGCCTTCGCGCCCGCCGGGGCAAGGACGATGCCCCATGAAGCATTCCATAGACGAGACCCTGTCCGCCGCGCTGGCTGAAGACATCGGCCACGGCGATATCACTTCGCGCGCACTCGTGGACGCCGGGGATCGTTGCGCCGTGACGTTGCGCGCCAAGGAGGCGGGGGTGCTCAGCGGCATCGCGGTGTTTCGCCGCGCCTTCGAGCTGGCGGGCGCCGCGCCCGAGGGCTGGTCGGGGCTGGAGGACGGGGCGGCCTTCGCGCCGGGCGACACGGTCGCCGCATTCATGGGCCATACACGGGAGGTGCTTTCCGCCGAGCGCACCGCGCTGAACTTCGTGCAGCGCCTTTCCGGCGTCGCGACGCTCACCCGGCGCTTCGCCGACGCGCTGGCGGGCCTGGATTGCCAGGTGTGCGACACGCGCAAGACCACGCCGCTGCTGCGCTTTCTCGAAAAGGACGCGGTCCGGCATGGCGGCGGCGCGAACCACCGCTTCAACCTCACCGACGGCATCTTGATCAAGGAAAACCACATCGCGGCGGCGGGCGGCATCGCCGAGGCCATCGGCCGCGCCCGCGCGAACGTGCATCACCTCGTGCGCATTGAAGTGGAGGTGACCAACCTCGAAGAACTAAAAGAGGCCCTGCACGCGCGGGCGGACGTCATCATGCTCGACAACATGGACCTCGAAACCATGGCGCAGGCGGTCCGCACGGCGAACAACTGGGACGGCGGTCGCGCCGTGCTGGAGGCGAGCGGCAACGTCACGCTGGACCGGGTGCGCGCGATCGCGGAAACCGGGGTGGATTTCATTTCCACCGGCGCAATAACGCATTCCGCGCCCGCGATAGACCTTTCATTGCTGATCCGGCCCGCGGGTTCGTGAATGCGCCCCCCTGAAACGTCGTCTAACGGAATCAACGAAACATGCTCCTCGTAATTGACGTGGGAAACACGAACACCGTGCTCGGGCTCTACCAGGGCGATACGCTCCAGGGCCAGTGGCGCGTGGGCACGAACAACTACCGCACCGGCGACGAGCTGCGCATCCTCTTTACGATGCTGCTGCGCGGCGAAGGCGTGGCCCCGTCCTCAATTGACGGGTGCTGCGTGTCCAGTGTCGTGCCGCAATTGAATATGGCGCTCCAGGAAGTGAGCCGGGCCGCGTTTGGCGTGGCGCCGCTCATGGTCGGCCCCGGCGTGAAGACCGGGCTCCAGTTGCAGTGCGACAACCCCAAGGAAGTGGGCGCCGACCGCATCGTGAACGCGGTGGGCGCGCTGGAGGAGCACGAGGGCGACTTGATTGTTATCGATTTCGGCACCGCGCTCACCTTCGACGCCGTGACCGCGCGCGCGGAGTGGTGCGGCGGCGCGATCGTGCCCGGCGTGCAGCTTTCGGCGGAGGCGCTCTTCGAGCACTGCGCGAAACTGCCGCGCGTCGAGATCAGCCGGCCCGCCTGCGCCATCGGGCGCGACACCGTAACGAATATACGATCCGGCCTGACCTACGGCTACGCCGGGCTGGTGGACGGGCTCGTGCAAAGGTTTAAGGAAGAGATGGGCGGATCCCCGACCGTCATCGCCACGGGCGGCATATCGGGGCTGATGGCGGAATACTGCGCGGGCATCGATATCGTGGATCCGCTGCTTACGCTGAAGGGACTGAAGGCCGTGTACCACAAGAACCCGAGACCCGGCGCATGAAGCGCGCGCTGCTCCTGATGCTGGCCGTGCTCGCGGCGGGGTGCGGAGAGTCCGCGCCCGACGCCCCGGCGACGCCGGACGCCGCGGAACAGGCCGCTCCCGGGGATGCCGCGCCGCCCGAGGACGTGATGGAAAATGTCTCCATGGACCTCTGGCCGTCGACCGACACCCCCGGCGAGGACGTGAAGCCGCTGCTGTCCATCCGCGCGGAGCGGGTCACGGGGATGCGCGGCGACATGAACACCCTGTCCTTCGAGGGCGCGGAGGCCGTGGCGCCCGCAAGCGCGCCGGGCGCGGCGCCGTATAAGTTCAAGGCGGCGAGCGGCGCCTTTGTGGAGGGGGAGCGGGCCGTGCTCAGCGGCGGGGTGACCGCCGAAGTCGACGATATGATCATCGAGCTGGAAGAGATCACCTGGGCCATACTCCCCGGGGCGGAAGGCGGCGGCGGCCACGCCTGGAGCGATCGCCCGCTGCGCATCACCAGCCCGACCCAGAAACTGGAAGCCGCCAGCCTGCGGCTGAACGTGCTCGCGCAGACCATCGAGCTGCGTGAGGTCACCGGCGAAATTACGTTTGAAGGAACGACACCATGAACCGATTGATCGCGCTGCTGCTGGCGGCGTGCATGCTGGCCGGGCCCGCGCGGGCCCAGGGCGGCACGGAAGGCTACTCCCGGATGTCCGTGAAGGCGGGCGTGATGACGGGTAACATCAACTCGCGCCGCCTCGACAAGCTCTCGGGCGGCGTGGAGATCGAACTCATCTCCGAGGACAGCACGCAACCCAACCTGCCCATCAAGGCGGACCTGATCACCTTCGTGTGGGTGGACGGGCGCAACACCCCGGCGAAGATCAGTATGCGCGGCAACGTGGACATCACGCACCCCGACGCGCACATCACCGCGCAGCGCGCCGACTGGAACCTGGAAACGGGCGACCTGACCTTCACCGGAAATCCCGTGCTCGACTCCGCCGATTTCAAGGGGCTCACGGCCGACGAGATCATGATCAACATGGAAACCGGCGCCTATGAACTCCGCCAGGGCAACGTCAAGGAAATGGCCATTCAGGGCGGCGATGGCAGTGGCGGCGGCAATGGCGGCGGCGGCGCGGACATCCCTGGGCTGCTCGCCGAAAGCGACATCACCGACTGGGCGCGCTTCCTCGACACCATCAAGGCGCAGGCCGCGGCGGAGGGCGACAACCCGGGCAAGCAGATCCTCTCGCGCCTGGGCGAGGAGCCCCGCCGCATGCTCACCACCATGGACACCGCCGCGCTCGTCGGCGCGAAGGGCCAGGTGCTCGGCCAGATCAACGGCGTGCTCAAGCGGCCCGGCATGTTCAAGCGCAGCGCGTGGGCCGGCGCAACGCTGACCCAGGAGATCGAGGATCTGCTCAAGATATCGGATCAGACGCCCGGGCAGCAGGTCCGCCAGAACCGCCTCCTCCTGCACGCGGCCTACCCCGACCTCGTGAAAGGGCTCTGACGCCGTGGCACGGAAAAGCAAGCCCGCGACCCGACCGCCCGAACCCGCGCCCACCGCGCCCGCCGCAATCCGCCGCGCGCCCGCCGGCGATCCCATGCTCCACGCCGAAGGCCTCGAAAAAGCCTTCAAGAAGCGCAAGGTCGTGCGCGGCGTGTCCGTCGCCGTCAGCCCCGGCGAAGTCGTCGGCCTGCTCGGCCCCAACGGCGCCGGCAAAACCACCACCTTCGGCATGATCGTCGGCCTGCTCCGGCCCGACGCCGGCCGCGTCGTCTACAACGGCCAGGACGTCACCCGCCAGCCCATGTACCTGCGCGCGCGCGCCGGCATCGCCTACCTGCCCCAGGAGCCCTCCGTCTTCCGGCAGCTCACCGTGCGCCAGAACGTCCTCGCCATCCTCGAATACCAGCCCCTCACGCGCCAGGAAATGAACCGCCGCGCCGACGAGCTCCTCGACGAGCTCAACATCGCCCACCTCGCCCAGAGCCCCGCCTACACCCTCTCCGGCGGCGAGCGCCGCCGCACCGAAATCGCCCGCGCCCTCGTCACCGACCCCCGGGTCTTCCTACTCGACGAGCCCTTCGCCGGGATCGATCCCATCGCCGTCGCCGACCTGCAGGACATGATGGCCCAGCTCAAGCAGAAGGGCATCGGCGTCCTCATCACCGACCACAACGTCCGCGAAACCCTCGGCATCTCGGATCGCGCCTACATCATCATCGAAGGCGAGGTGAAAGTCGACGGAACCCCCGAAGAAATCACCGCCGACCCGACCGCCCGCAAATACTACCTCGGCGACCGCTTCCAGATGGCCTGAAGGGGCCGGGGGGGCATGGCAAACGGTCGTAAACGTGTGTCGATCCGGATCCTTGGTAAGACTTCAGCGGAATGAAGTTGGCTTGATTCCTCTACGACACAAACCCGCCACACACCGATAGTGCAGACCAATGGGAGCCCGGGCGGCCCGCCCGCAACGCGCCGAAGGCGCGAATTTGATCAATGCCGGGAATCCGGGTCCAATCGTCTTCCCGATCAAGTGTGCCGATATTGCAAGCGCGCTATGCACCTCCGGTGCGTTGCAGGCGGGGACGCCTGCGCTCCCAGCCTTGCGCGCTCTCTTCGCAGTATCGCGGCATGACGATAGTGAACGGGCGCTGCTTTGTACGGCTAAAGTGTTACGAAAATACAAAGTCTGCCTTGAATTAAGTACACCAACCAACCGAACTGCAGTGAGGCGGTATTCTCGCGATGCGCAGTTCGGCGCTGGCGCCATCAGCCGATTTCATCGTTCATAGGTGAGGCGAAGCCCCATGATGGACTGTTCCTTGGTATTCCGTCCCTTGGTTTTCCGGGCTGGATATTTCACGATTCCGCATGCGATGATGTAATCCGTTTCACAGTCGGAGGATGCGCAGTTCGAATCCAGTCCTCTGTAACCATTCGATCCGCAATTCGCTTGCGATGAAGTTGGCCCCGAATATACTACGGTGAAGGTCGTTGGTGAGTAAGTAGTAATGCCGAACAAGGCGTTGCAGCAGTGCCCCGCCGCTCAGGCTGGTTCGGGTTTGCAGTCCCCTGTGCGAGTGGCCACTAAACGTTGGCGGGATGCGGCGGTCGCCGGGAGTGGTGCAGGATGAAGCGAAAAGTCCATCCGCCGAAGTTGCTCAACCCCGATGAGCGGCTGGCACACGTTCCATTCGCGTTCCGGCACACGAGCGCCGCGCTCGGCTGGCATGGGCTTCGGGTCGAACACGACCCGCGGCAGCCCCCAAGCGACTTGGTTCACCCGCCCCTCGAATGTTTGCTGCTCATCTTCAATGGTGAAACCGTTCCCGAGCGTGCCGATCACCGTTGCGACGATTGCCGCTACCAAGGGGACGGCTTGCCGCATGCGGTGACGCTCGTGCCGCCCCGCGCCGAGAGCCGATGGCGGTGGGGCAATACGTGCGACTCGACCCAATACCAGCTTTCTCCGGCCCTGGTCGCCAAGGTGGCTGAAGAAGCATTCGATCTCGACCCGGCCCGCGTTCATTTTCCAGTTCGCTACTACGACCAATCCAGCCCCGAGGTGATCGGTGCCCTCACGGCCCTTCGCCGCGAGCTGCTCACCGGCGGTCCGGGGGGGCGGCTGTGTGCCGAGTCGCTGGCGAACGTGCTGGCTGTCCAGTTGATCCGACAGTTCTCCAACAGGCAGGGTTCAAACGGCGCCATCCGCGGGTCGGGCGGCCGGCTCGCGCAACATGCGTTCCGGGCGGTCGAAGAGTACATCCACGCCCACCTCGACCAAAACATCGCCCTTGCCGACCTTGCCGGTGTTGCCCACCTGAGCGAATTCCACTTCGCCCGGCTGTTCAAGCAGACGACCGGCATGCCGCCGCATCAGTTCGTCATCCACCAGCGGGTCGAGCGCGCCAAGCGACTCATCGCTGCGGAACAGCTCTCGCTTGCCCAGATCGCCATAGAGGTCGGCTTCAGCGATCAAAGCCAACTCACCCGGCACTTCAAACGGCTCGTCGGCGTCACCCCCAAGCGATTCACCTGAAGACAGCAAGAATCGCCAAAAATCCCGCAAGAACCGCCGATACCCTCCCGATCCGGTCCGCTATTCTGCTATCCAGACATCGCGGTGTCGCGGTACAGAACCGAGTACTCTTCTCTTAAGGAGAATATCATGGCCAACGTCAGCGAGTGGATCATCGACCCGAACGACGCGGCAATGCTGCTCACCGATCACCGGAGCGGGCTGTTTCAACGGGCTATGAGCATCGAAGTCCCCGTCCTGCGGCCCGAGGTCACCGCCTTGGCAAAGGCGCCCCGCGGAGCTTGTTCTTCGTTTTTTGAGCTTTACAGTTCGGCTTGGTAAGCTGCGGTGGTACGACGGCGAGCACGGTGCTATTACTTGCTGAAACGTCCGCATCCCCTCGGGGGCGGACCCCATCAAGATAACGTAGTTGACCGGCTACGCCCGCGATCGAGAATTGACTCGCCGGTTAGTAGTCCGCTATTCGCGGGCGGCCGGCGGCGGAGGCTTCAACGTGCGGCAGATAAACATCATGAAACCCAAAGTCGCTGACAATAAACCGATCCCCGTCGATCTCACGGCGGGAATGGAATACTACTTCTGTAGGTGTGGAAGGTCCGCGAGGCAACCTTTCTGCGATGGATCGCACAAGGGAACTTCCTTCACGCCAATGCCGTTCACCGCGGAGGGGGATGGCGAGGCCTACCTCTGCCAGTGCAAACAGACCGGCAACGCCCCCTTTTGCGATGGCAAGCATGCGAAGGTTCCGGCGGATCAGGTCGGCAATGAGTTTGCACTTGAAACCGGCGGCGACGCCGGCGAAATGCCTGAACCCGAGCCGACGCCGGAAGAGCCAACGGTTGCTTTCATTCATCAACTGGCCCGCGAAGGTCTCAGCAAACTCGGTCACCATGGGGAAATGGGAGCCATGGGAGTTCCCCGTTCCGAGCTGCCCGACTGGGACGGCATTCAATTCATGGTGGCACAACTTTCCGCCAAACCGCTTCTCGAAGACGTCGCCGTCGGCACTGAGCTCGTGATCGGGCCGGAAGCAAAAAGGCCGCTTCACCTCAACATCCCGCTGTTTGTCAGCGATATGAGCTTTGGCGCATTGTCAGAAGAGGCCAAGGTTTCGCTGGCCAAAGGGGCAGAGCTCGCGGGCACGGGCATCTGCTCGGGAGAAGGCGGCATGCTGCCCGAAGAACAGCAGGCAAACAGCCGCTATTTTTACGAGTTGGCCTCCGCCAAGTTCGGCTATGTTGAATCCCTGCTCACGCGTGTCCAGGCCTTCCACTTCAAGTGCGGGCAGGGAGCGAAGACGGGAACGGGCGGCCACTTGCCCGGCAACAAGAACATCGGGCGCATCTCGGAAGTCCGAGGTATTCCCGCAGGTCAGCCAGCCGTATCGCCTCCGACCTTTTCCGATTTGAATACTGTCGAAGATTTCTCCAACTTCGCCGACCGGGTTCGGGAAGTGAGCGGCGGCATCCCCATCGGATTTAAGCTGAGCGCACAGCACATAGAGCAAGACATCGACTTCGCAGTCTCCGCAGGGGCCGACTACATCATTTTGGACGGGCGGGGAGGCGGCACCGGTGCGGCTCCCTTACTCTTTCGCAACCATATCTCCGTCCCTACGATTCCCGCGCTCGCCCGTGCGAGGCACCGCCTGGACAAAATCGGCGCCAGCGGGCGCGTCACCCTGATCATCACCGGGGGGTTGCGAACGCATACCGACTTTGCCAAAGCCCTGGCGTTGGGAGCGGACGGAGTCGCGGTGTCAAACTCCGCGATTCAGGCCATCGGCTGTGTGGGCGCCCGCATGTGTAACACCAATCTCTGTCCGGCCGGTATCGCCACGCAGAAGCCGGAACTCCGCAAGAAACTCAATATGGAAGTGGCGGCACAGCGCCTTGCAAATTTCTTCGAAGCAAGCGTCGAACTCATGCAAGTTATGGCTCGCGCCTGCGGCCACGATCATCTCAATCAGTTCAAGAAGAGTGATCTCGCAAGTTGGGATAGACAACTTGCGGAACTGGCGGGTATCGAATGGTCTGGGTTCAGCGAAACTCGATAAGCCGAATAATACGGCGGTGGATAACCGGCTACCCGCCCTGCGCCGAAATGACTCTCTTGACGACAAACCCTGCCGCGATAGGGCGCTCCCGGTAGCCAGTGCTACACCGAGACGCAATGCCTTTCGCTAAGGGGGACACCCAAATTACCGGCCCACGAAGCTGGGTGTCCCCAGTTTGGGATCCGAAATCGGCGGAGTTTACGGCGCAGCGCCGTCTTTGCAAAAGCTTGTGGAGGCTACTGTAATTTTTTTGGCATCTATATCGGCAATTCACGAGATTTCGATTGCTGTAAATGAGGATTGCAATGAAAGCGATAGTACTTAAATCATTTGGCGGCCCGGAATCGTTCGAGCTTTGTGACGTGCCCAAGCCCGTGCCGGGCGCGGGCCAAGTTCTGGTCCGGGTCCATGCAACCTCCATCAATCCGCTGGATTTCCAGATCCGGCGTGGCGATTATCCCGACCTGGTCCAACTGCCGGCCATTACCGGGCACGACGTATCTGGCGTTGTCGAAGAAGTCGGGCCGGGTGTGAATGCCTTCTCTCCAGGAGACGAAGTCTGGTACACCCCGCAAATTTTCGACGGGCCAGGCAGTTATGCCGAGTACCACGTTGCCGGCGAGAGCATTGTCGGAAAGAAGCCTCCCACCCTAAGCCATCTTGAGGCGGCAAGCCTGACCCTGGTTGGCGGAACGGTGTGGGAGGCCCTGGTCGTACGTGCGGCGCTAAGAGTGGGGGAAAGCATTCTGGTACACGGAGGCGCGGGAGGCGTCGGCCATGTGGCGATCCAGCTCGCGAAGGCCATGGGAGCGCGGGTCTTTACGACGGTGAGCGAAGCGAAGTTTGAGTTCGCACAAAGTCTGGGGGCCGACGTGCTCATCGACTACAAAAGGGAAGATTATGTCGACGCCGTCATGCGGGAAACGGGTGGCCGCGGCGTCGATGTCGTGTTCGACACCATCGGCGGCGACACCTTATCGCGCAGCCCCGACACGCTCGCGCAACTTGGCCGCGTTGTCTCGATCGTGGATACCGCACAGCCACAGAACGTCATTCAGGCGTGGGGGAAGAACGCGAGCTATCACTTCGTTTTCACACGGCAGAACCGCGGCAAGCTGGATGAGTTGAGCGCATTGATAGAGCGCGGCCAGATGAAGCCGCACATTGGCGCCATCTATCCGCTTTCCGATATTCCGCTCGCCCATGCCCGGCTGGAGACTCCCAATAACGGTATTCAAGGAAAGATCGCAATTGCAGTCGACCGCCGGCTTTGCGAATCCATGGAGTAAGTAAAGGAAAGCCGATGCCCTCCGGCAACGTGGCATCCGACCCCTCAGTGCAACGGCGTGAGGCGTATATCGCGGAGGCGGGCGGTATTTCTCCGGAGCGCGCTGAGGCCTTGTTTCGGCTGAGGGCGAGGCGTTCATACAGGCAGGAGGCTACCTGGCGCTTGAGTTCGCGAACAGACCAGTTTGAATTGTTGGCTTCAACGGCGTAGAAATCGCGCTCGTCAAGGTCATCGATGGCGAGAAGCGTTATGTAATGTGTCCAGGTTAGGGGGAGCAAATTTTCCGGAAGGGCCGTCTGCGATTCCGGGGAACCCGCCAGCGCGCGCTTGCTCGCCCGCCCTGGATTTGATTTCGCAATCGGTGATTGCGAAATCTCCATCGTCTCATCTCGAATCCACAGGAAGAATTTGCGCATATATTCAAGGTTCCTCCGGGAGAACCCACGCCCGAATTCCTTCGTTAGCTGCTCCGAGAGCAACTTGAGTAACGCCGACCCGTATTCGGCGCGCGCCGAACCTTTTTGCTCTTGTTCGACTATACGCCGTCCAATTTCGAAGTTTGTCGTAACGTGCAGCGTGTTGATCGCGCGGGAGGCGGAATACCGAGCGGACGTTATAAGCTCGCGAACTTCCCGGATGAGCGTCCCGAGTTCCTGCGTAGTATCCGCTTTCGTGGAGATCGCCTTCTTGCGAGAGCTTGTCTTCCTGGACATGGTGAATGAGCTCCCTCGGGTACTCCCCGCTTTCGGCAAGGTACACGTTATGGCCTATGCCAAAATAGCATACTCAAAGTAGGCTGCTTGCCTCACTGCTCCCCATACGCCTCCCGCGCTTCCCGATACAGCCGGCCCTCCCCGGTCATGGCGTGCGCGCGCGTGGTCGCTTCGGCCATGGTCCGGGGCGGGGCCTGGCCGTCGGGCCACCAGTCCGCGCCGGGGACCCAGTATTCGCCGCCGTGTTCGTAGGCGCCGATGTCGGGCGCGGCGCCCTGGAAACCGTTGTTGACGCCGGGGATGGGGGCGCCGCCGTCGATGAGAGGGCCGCCGGGCGCGGGGCGGAGGTCGGGGGCGTCTTCGTCGGGGCTGACGAAGAGCGCGGCTTCCCCGCCGGACGGGATACGGTGGTTGTGGTGGATCGCGGGGGATTCCGGAACATCCACGACGTAATCGCGCGCGGCCTTCTGCTCGTCGCTCATGGCGCGGTACTCGCGGAGGTCGAGGCGGTCGGCGAGGCGGTAGACGGCGTTGTTCTGCACGGGCCAGTCGGACACCACCTCCACCTGCTTCTGCTTGACCAGGAGGAGGGGGTGATCGGGATTGTTCACGAAGATGGTGTTGTGGAAGATGCGGAAGTCGTAGCCATTGGCCTTGCCCCCGGCCTTGCAGTTCCACACGACGTTGTGGTGGATCAGGACCTGCTCGCCGTCCTGATCGCAGCGCAGGCCGATCCCGTTGATGTCGTGGATCCAGTTGTGGTGGAAGCCGGTCCACGCGCGGTTGGCGCCCTTGGGGATGTACAGCGCGGAGACATCGGTGCAGTAGCGGCCCAGGTTGAACAGGTGGTTATACGCGGCCGTTCCGGGGCCTGGCCCGAAGAGGTAGATGCCGACGCCGCTCCCGTTGAAGATGGTGCAGCGCGCGATGGTGTTGCCTTCCTCGGTGGAGTAGGCCCAGCGCGCCGCGTCATCCCCGGCCCCGGCGGCGGGCCGGCGATCATACTCCAGCACGACATTCGGGTCGCCGTGGCGCCCGTGGCGGCTGCCCTCCGTGACGATGCCGTTCTCGATGCGGTTGGCGCGCCCGGACACATGGATGGACGTTCCCGGCGCGTATTGCACGAGGCACGCGCGCAGCAGGCAATGCTCCCCCCGCACCGTGACCGGACGCTGATCTTCCTTCACCTGCGGGTTGTCGCGCATGGAGAGCAGCTCGTAGGGATACAGGAATCTGCACGCGTCGATGCTTGCCCGGCGCGCGCGTGTGAAGGTCGCCGTGCAGCCGAAGAAGGTGATGCCCCGGATCTCGACGTGCTCGACGCCGTCGCCCGTGAAGCCTTCGGCGCGCCGTTTTACATGGACCGCCCCGGGCGCGGGCGCCTCGCCGACGGGCGGGATAAACAGGAGTTCCTTCGCCTGATCGTCGTAGAACCACTCCTCGGACGCGTCCAGCAGCGCGCGGTGATCAAACACGTAATAGCGGTTGTTCTCGAGACCGAAGGTGTTGATGCGGTCCGTGCGGCCATCCTCGCCGGTGAGCCGCTGGTTGTCGTAGAAGTCCCGGTCGTCCCAGCGCAGGCCGGGCCGGCCCGCTTCGTGCTCCAGGATGGCGCGGCTGAAGGCGTTGTTGCCCTTGCCGAGCTTGATGACGAGCCGCGCGCCCGCCAGGCTTTCGCCCAGGGCCGCCAGCTCCGGGCTCATGACGAGCCCGCGCGCCGATCCCGCGCCGGTGCGACCCCATTTCTTCGCATCTTCCCAATTCTCTTGAAAAGTCATGTTGGGCCAGCGGGAAAGCATCATCGCCCGGCCCTGGAAAAACACCTGGTCCGTAGTCTCGTCCAGCGGCGTGCGGAATATGCGGCCATCCGCCGAGGTCCAGGGCGTGTCCACCGGCTCGGTCCCATCGAGGATGACCTCCTCGCCCGGGGCGGCCTGAAAGACGATCGGCATGTCGGGCGCGCCGGATTGCGTCAGCCGCACGCGCTCCCGGTAGCGCCCGCCATGGATGAGGCACGTCTGCCCCGGCTGAATCGCGTCCGCCGCGCGCTGGATCGTGCGGAACGGGGCCACCTCCGATCCGTCCTGCGCGTCGCTGCCCCACGGCGCGACATGGAGCGTGGCCGGCGCGGCGGGCGCGGGGCTTGCGGCAAGCAACACCACTGCGGCGATGCGGGCTATGGTTCGCATGCGGGACGTTTCCTCATCCATTGTCGCGGCGGGCCGGGGCGCACGATCCGAGTTTTGTGTGAGGTTCCCTTACGCGAGGATGGCCTTGATCGGATACGCCGGCTCCACGCCGGTGAGCCGCTGGTCGAGGCCCTGGAAGGGGAAGCTCAGTTTGTTGTGGTCCACGCCGAGCTGGTGCAGCATGGTTGCGTGCAGATCCCGGACATGGACGGGGTCCTTCACGATGTTGTAGCAGAAGTCGTCGGTTTCGCCGTGGCTGATCCCGCCCTTGATGCCGCCGCCCGCCATCCAGGTGGTGAAGCAGCGGGGGTGGTGATCGCGCCCGTAGTCCGTGCGGTCGTTTTCCTTCATGCCCTGGGCGTAGGTCGTCCGACCGAACTCGCCGGCGAAGACCACGAGGGTGTCGTCGAGGAGGCCGCGCTGCTTGAGGTCCTGGAGGAGGCCCGCGATGGGCTGGTCCACGTCCCGGGCCTGGCCGCGAATATTCTCCGGAAGGCGGGTGTGGTGGTCCCAGCCGCGGTGGAACAGCTGCACAAAGCGCACGTCGCGCTCGGCCATGCGCCGCGCCAGCAGGCAGTTGCGCGCGAAGGAGCCCACCGTATCCACCTCTGGCCCATACATGGCCATGGTTGCGGGGCTTTCATCGGAGAGATCCGTCAGTTCGGGAACGGACAGCTGCATGCGGAAGGCCATTTCCTGCTGCGCGATCGAGGTGCGGGTTTCCGGGTCGCCCGTGACGGCTTCCTGCTCCGCGTTCACTTTCGCCACGAAGTCGAGCATCTTGCGCCGGGCCTCGCGGGTGACGCCGGGCGGGTTGGAAAGGAAGAGCACCGGGTCGCCGGCGGATTGGAAGGCGACGCCCTGATGCCGGGTGGGGAGAGGGCCGGCGCCCCAGAGGCGGCTGTAGAGCGCCTGCACGTTGACTTTGCCCGACCAGACGGCCGATGACAGCACGACAAAATCGGGCAGGTCCTTGTTCAGCGTGCCGAGGCCGTAGCTCAGCCAGGCGCCCATGCTGGGGCGGCCGGGCATTTCGGCCCCGGTGCAGAAGAAGGTCTTGGCGGGGTCGTGGTTGATCGCGCCGGTGTGCGTGGACTTGATGAGACACAGATCGTCCGCGCAGGTGGAGAGGTGGGGCAGGAGCTCGCTCATCACCAGGCCGCTCTGACCCTGCGGCGCGAACTTGAAGATGGACGCGCAGATCACCTGGTCATTGCCGCGGGTCATCGCCGTCACACGCTGCCCCCGGCTGATCTCCTTCGGCAGGGGCTGGCCGTGGAGCTTCTCCAGATCCGGTTTGTAGTCGAAGAGGTCCAGCTGGCTGGGGCCGCCCGCCATAAACAAGAAGATGACCCGCTTCGCCCGCGGGGTGAAATGGGCGTTCTCCGGTCGCGCGGCGGCGGCCCCCGGCCCGAGGGAGCCCAGCGCCAGTGCGCCGAGCCCCATGCTCGCGCGGGTGATGAACTGGCGTCGGTTCATGGTGTCGCAGAAGCGTTGGAATGATTCGTGGCTCATCGTCTTACCTTTGCGAGTTCCAGATTGAGCATGCTGTGGGCCATCATGGTCCAGGCGGCGAGGTCCGCGCGTTCTTCATGGCCGGCCTCGGCCAGTTCCGGCGCCAGTTGCGTGGCGTTTTCCGGGTCCCGCCGGTAAATGTCCCGGAATTCCTCCAGGGTTTGCAGCATGAATTGCGTGCGCGCCGGCGAGGGCTCCTGGCTGGTGATTTTTTCGTAGATGCGCCGCAGGCCCTCCTCCGGCGGCATCCCGGGCTCGAGCGTCGACTGCACGCAGGCCCGGGCCGCCTTCATGTACTCCTGCTCGTTCATCATCAGCAGCGCCTGCAGGGGCGTATTCGTGCGCTCGCGCCGCGCCACGCAGAATTCGCGCGAGGGCGCGTTCATGATGGTCATCTGCGGCGGCGGCATCCCCCGGCGCCAGTAGGTATACAGGCTGCGCCGGTAGATGCGCTCGTCCGTATCCGCCACGTAGGTGAAGGGCTCCGCCATGCTCACCATTTCCCACAGCCCGGGCGGCTGCGGCGGCTTCACGCTGGGCCCATAAATGGCCGGGTTGAGCTGGCCGCTCACCAGCAGGATCTGGTCGCGGATCATCTCGGCGTCCATGCGGTAGCGCGCGCCCCGCGCCAGCAGCCGGTTCTCCGGATCGCGCTGGAAGGCCTCCGGCGGGGCGTCGGACCGCTGCCGGTACGTGTTGCTGAGGACAATCGCGCGCACGAGCGCCTTGGTATCCCAGCCCGACTCGATGAAGCGCAGCGCGAGATCGTCCAGCAGGTCCGGATGGCTCGGGCGCTCGCCCTGCACCCCCAGATCCTCCGACGTTTTCACCAGGCCGATGCCGAAAAACTGCTGCCAGAGCCGGTTCACCTGCACCCGGGCCGTAAGGGGGTGGTCCGGCGCCACGAGCCACTCCGCCAGGTCCAGGCGGGTATACGGGCGATCCACCGGCGCCATCGCCGGGAGGAAGGCCGGCGTGTTCCGTTCCACGGGCTCCCCGGGCGCGTCGTAGGCGCCGCGAGCGAACATCGTGGCCTCGCGCGCGGGCTCGCGTTCGCGCATGACCATTGCGGCGGGAATCTGGTCGAGATAGGCCTGGCGCGCGCGTTCGATTTCCCCGGCCTGGCGCCGCAGTCGGCGGATGTTCTCCGGGGCCGCGTTCTTCGCCCAGACCATCTCGTGCTCCGGGGTGAACACCTCGATGGCGGGCTTCCAATCGGCCTCGCCCTCGGGGCGCGCCTCCCAGTTCGCGCTGGAGGTGAACACATGCTTCTCGCCGGCGATTGCGTATTCCAGCAGGAACGCGAAACCGGCATTGCCATCCGCGCGGGCCGTAATCAGGTTCTCGCCCGGGAGCAGCAGGCCGGCGATATCCGCCGCCACGCCCCCCTCCACACCGCGGGCAGTGCCGGCGTCGCTGCCGTTGATCTCCACCGTGGCGGACGTCATGCCGGTGAAGCGGAGCAGCGCCGAATCGGGGGCGGCGTCGAGGTGCAGCAGCGTGCGAAACGCGACCTGGCCCGTCCAGTCGGGGGCATTGACCCAGATCCAGGGCGCGGGCGCGGGCTGCGCGTTTTCCGGCGCCAGTGCGGCGGGCTGGCGCTCGCGAATGCGCGCGATCAGGTTCTCGATGCGCGCCTGATCTGCTTCCGACGCCGCGATCTGCTCTTCCTGCTCCGGATTGGTCAGGTAGATGAATGGCGGCTGCAAGCCCCGCGCCGGGCGGTTGGTCGTCTCGGGCTCGCCGGCGAAGTTGTTGAAGAACGCGAAGATCTCGAAGAATTCTTTCTGGGTGATCGGGTCGTACTTGTGGTCGTGGCACTGCGCGCACTGCACGGTCAGCCCCAGAAACGTCGTGCCGAACGCCGACACGCGATCGAGCACGTTCTTGAAGAGGCTCTCCTCCGGCAGCGCCGTCCCCACGTCGATAATCAGGTGGAGGCGGTTGAAGCCCGACGCCACCAGCTGGTCCTGCGTGGGGTTGTCGTAGAGGTCGCCCGCGAGCTGGTATTTGAGGAATTCGTCGTAGGGCAGGTTGTCGTTGAACGACCGGATCAGCCAGTCGCGGTAGGTCGAGAACTCGCGGTGGAAGTCCTTGTGCATCCCGTTCGTGTCGGCCAGCCGCACCAGGTCCGCCCAGTAGCGCGTCATGTGCTCGCCGTAGGCCGGGCGCGCCAGCAATTCATCCACGGCGCGCGCGTAGGCGTCCGGGCTTTCGTCCGCCAGGAAGCGCTCAATTTCCTCCAGCGTCGGCGGCAGACCCGTCAGGTCAAAGGTCACCCGGCGCAGCAGCGTGCGCTTGTCCGCCTCCGGCGACGGCGTCAGGCCCGCCTTCTCCAGCCGCGCCAGCACGCGCCGGTCGATGAAGTTGGCCGGCCAGGAGGGGTCTTGCAACTCCGGCTCGGGCGCGTGTCTGGGCGGGATAAACGACCAGAAGGGCTCATAGACCGCGCCATCGGTAATCCACTGTTTGACCGCCGCCAGCTCCGCCGGTGTGAGCGGCGGCTTGTGGGAATTTTCCGGCGGCATCAGGTCGTCCGGATCCGTCGCCGTGATGCGCCGCCAAAGCTCGCTCTCCTCGGGGTTCCCCGGCTTGATAATGTAGCCGTCCGCCCGAGGCGTCAGCGCGCCGCTGTCCCCATCCGGGACATCCAGCCGGAGATTCCCCTTGCGATCCGGCGCGCTCGGCCCGTGACAGCCAAAGCACTTGTTCGACAGCACCGGGTGCACGTCGCGGCTGAACGTGACCGCCTGTTCCCCCGCCCAGGCCGTCGCGGCAAGCGCGGCGCCCACAACAACAACGATGGCTCGCATTACTTCACTCCTGCGTGTTCGACCCCATACCTCAGGGCGATTCGCCCCGCGGACGGACCGGAACACGGCCCATCCCCGGGTGTAACACCACCTCTCCAACCATCATACCTGTATGACCCGGCCCGCGTAAAACTCGAAAAGCGCTCTTCAATGTCGGATTGCGCCCATCGTTCCACATTGGGGTTTTCTTTACGGTGTTTCCCTTATTACATGGCGGTCTGTCTGTGCCACGCGATGTGGCTCCGCCACTTCGTGTGCCGGTCGTATCGCGGGTGGAGGACATGGGGGAGGGGATGTGTAAGCGGCTTGTCGGGAGAAAGGTCCCCAGCGTGGAACCGCGCGTTCGAAACCCGTGTAATGTCCCAGTCGAACTTCACGACGGGCACACGAATCCGCCCGAGGCGGAATCGCGTGGCACAGTGTTTGTCGTGTCATATCGGGAACGACTTGTGCCACGCGATGTGGCTCCGCCACTTCGTGTGCCAGTCGTCCCGTGCGCGGAGGACATGGGAGAGACGTTGTGTAAGCGGCTTGTCGGGAGAAAGCTCTTCGGGCTGGAATCGCTGGTTCAGGGCGTTCGCAACGTCCCGGTCGAACTTCACAACGGGCACACGAATCCGCCCGAGGCGGAATCGCGTGGCACAGTGTTTGTCGTTTCATATCGGGAACGACTTGTGCCACGCGATGTGGCTCCGCCACTTCGTGTGCCAGTCGTCCCGTGCGCGGAGGACATGGGAGAGACGTTGTGTAAGCGGCTTGTAGGGAGAAAAAAGCTCTTCGGGCTGGAATCGCTGGTTCAGGGCGTTCGTAATGTCCCAGTCGAACTTCACAACGGGCACACGAATCCGCCCGAGGCGGAATCGCGTGGCACAGTGTTTGTCGTGTCATATCGGGAACGACTTGTGCCACGCGATGTGGCTCCGCCACTTCGTGTGCCAGTCGTTCCGTGCGCGGAGGACATGGGAGAGGCGTTGTGTAAGCGGCTTGCAGCCCACCCACCCGGTATCCGCCTCAAGCTTCGGGAAAGGAATCCCGATCAATCGAAAGCGGGCCACTACCCTCCTCGATCCATTCGCGGGCGCTGGACCACGGCCACGCTTCGGCCTCCGTACAAAGCCCCGCACAGACAGGATTGTTGTGGATGTACGTCGCCATATTGCGGGCTTCATTCAGTGCAACCAGGTTTTGGTCGTATCCGTTTCCCGACGTCCAAAATCGGTATGGCGTGTGAATGTGGCCGGTCGCGAGGTGGCGCAGACCGTCGGGGTTGTGCTTGCGAAGGTAGGCCATGGCGCGCCGTGAGACGGAGAGTTTAATCGAAGTTTCTATCGCTCCCATGTCGTAGTGTTCGCGCCGCGGGAACAGCAACAGGTGCGCGTGGGTAGGCATGATGACATAGGCCCAGAGATCGAACAAGTGGCGCGTGCGCGCGCTGGCCAGCGCGTCGAGGAAGTACTGGCGGGTTCGGTCCCTGGCGAGGAACGCGCGCTTCTTGAAGCAGGAGAAGGTGAGGTAATGGGCTTCACCGGGATTGTTCCAGGGATGGTGAGTTCTTCGGTATACCGTACGCATGACCATTAATAGAAATCTCCAGCCGAGCTGTGATGGTATAAAA
>JAHBVV010000048.1 GCA_019637335.1 Candidatus Hydrogenedentota bacterium
AGGGCTGAAAACTGCGTTGGCCCTTCGGGCCGAAAGGGTGCGTCAGAATACAGCGCTGCGGACGAAAAAAGGGAGAATCTGGTGCCCGCTCATAGCGTCGCCACCCGGAAAAGAGACTCGAGCAAGCTACGCATAGTTCCCGTCATCATCGCCGAAGTACCCTCAAACCGGATGAACCAAAAAAAACAAGAGAATGACGGATAGTGGTACGGATTGAAGATGATTTCGGTCTTTGTGGGCTGCTGCCGCCCACCATTTCCGGCGCAGCCAGTTCGGAGTTCTTGTCATCGGTATTACGGCGGTGTTGATCGGACGGCGGGCGGGTCCTTTTCGTCTGGTTCGGGCGTTGCCGCCATCCGTGTACTCCGCGATCAAAGAACTAATACAGTTCACGAAAGGCGTAGCGCGAACCCCGGGCCGCGGAGCATCTCACTTTCGGGTCTTCAGCTGGCGCAATAGGCGTCGATGGAGGCGCGTAGCGTCTGGAAGATGTGCTGGCGTTTGTTCGGGTCGGATTCGAGCAGGGTGAAGCGGAATCCGGCGTGGCCGCATTGGAAACCGGTGAGGGGGACGACGACGATGCCCGTGGCGCCCATGAGGTAGTATACGAAACGCTTGTCGGGCCGGACGCCCTGGACGAGTTCCTCGATCCGCTTGCGTATCTGGGGCTCTTCGATGGGGAGGGTTTGCTGGTCATTCAGTAGCCCATCGTGGAACATGATGGTGAAGTAGAAGGCTCCGCCGGGCTTGTTGGCGATTACGTGTTCACAGCCCTCGAAGGCGTCCATGGCTTCCTGGGCGCGGTCGCTGAACATGCTTGCGCGGGTGGCGAGGTGCGCGGGGTAGCGGGGGTCTCCGAATACGCGGGGAATGGACATCTGCGGCAGGGTTGTGGAGCAGACTTCGAGGCGTTTGGCGGCGAGCAGGCTCTCGACGTAAGTGGAGAAATTCTGGTCCTTCTTGCGGTTGAGGATTTCGAGCCAACCGCAGCGGGATCCGGGCCAGGGGTATTCCTTGCTGATGCCGCGCATGGCGATGGCGGGCACGTCTTGAATCCACTGGCTGGTATGGAGCCGGGGATAGCCATCGTAGACGATGTGGGCGTAGATCTCGTCCGTAATGAGGAAGAGGTCGTATTCCTGGGCGATCTGGACGATCTGATCGAGGATTTCGCGGGGGTATACGGCTCCGGTTGGGTTGTCCGGCGTCAGGATGAGGATTCCGGCAATCGAGTCGTTGTACTTGACCTTCATGCGTATATCTTCGACATCGGGCATCCAGCCGTTCATGGGGTCGAGTTCGTAGGTGAGGTGGTTGTATCCGGAGTGTGCGGCCTCGGCGGAGGAATGCGTGCTATAGGCCGGGGAAGGGCCGAGAATGCGGGCTTCCCGTTTGAGGAAGCCGTAGACGCGCGCGACGGCGTCGCCGATGCCGTTGAAGAAGAGGATGTCGTCGGGACGTATTTGGACGCCGCCCTCGCGTTCGTTCACTTTGTCGGCCAGGAACTCGCGCGTCTCGGGTACGCCGGCGGTGTCGCAGTATCCGTAGGACTGGGGCTGGTCGAGGAGGCCGACGAGGATTTCGCGAATCCAGGGGGCGAGCTCCTCGCCTTTTTCGATGGGGTCGCCGATGTTTTCCCAGATGATTTCGCGGCCGAGGGCTCGGATCTCGCGGGCAACGGCGACGATCTCTCGGATTTCGTAGCTGAGGTTTTTTGCGCCCTCGTGGACTATACTGCGTCTCATGCCCTGCTCTCCAGAACGACGGGGTGGAATTGGGTATTGACTAAAACAAGGGCCATGCGTACCGGAAGCGGGAAATCAAGAGGGCGGGTAGCTGCATGCCTCGGAAATCAGGCGTCACAGGCGAGCACGGCGGCGTGCAAGATGATAGGGGCTTGCGCCTTCGCGATGCAACATTTTTCCGGCGGAGGGCCGGTTTGGGGTCGCGGGAATCTTGATCCAGCGGGGAATTTTTGAGCGGCAGGGTGTGGCGCCGCGCCGCCGGTCAGCCGCGCCGGTCGCGGAATATGCCGGAGTAACCGATTTCCGCCGCCGTAGACCGCAGGTGGGACAAGGTCTCGAACAGGTCGCGGGAGGAGTAGTTGCTGTCGGCGTCCCGCTGGGTGACGCAGAGTAGGAACTCGAGCATACGGTTGGCTTCCCAGGCTCTGACCTGGGGCTGTTTTCCGACAGTTTCGAGGAAGCGGGGCCGGTGGGACTTCCATACCTCGGTCACCCGCTCGACGTACATATCCGATTTCTGGGGATCGCAAATGTAGACGAAGTGGCCTCCGCCCATGTGCCCGATGGCGAAGAAGCGGGGCTCTACCTGGCGCGCACAGAGGTGCAGGCACCGGGAGAAGTGGCGCAGGGCCTTCATCTGGTTGTCGCGGCCGGTTTCCTGGAAGAACTCGTTGACGCCCATCAGCTCGGCGTAACCAATCACGAATGTGACTTTTCGCGTAATGGCCTTTTGAATTTCCAGCTTGATGCTCTTGGCGTTGGGGAGGTTCGTGAGTTCGTCCAGGAGTGTGGTATTGGAATTGACGGCCAGGAGGCTCTCTATGCGGCTCAGCAGGGCGCCGGTGTTAAAGGGCTTGGTGACGAAGTCATCGGCGCCCTGGGCAAGCCCGTGATTGATCTCTTCCTGCGAGTTCATGGAGGAGAGGAAAAGGATGGGGAGCGTGTAGAGGTCGGTGTTGGCGCGAATCCGCCGGCAGACCTCGAATCCGGACACGTCGGGGAGCATGACGTCGAGGATGAGCAGGTCGAGCGGCTGCCGGGTGACGGACTCCAGTGCGCGTTCTCCGCGATTCTCGGACTGGCAGGAATGCCCCCGGCCTTGAAGCTGGCCACAAAGGAATTCTGTGATGCGTTTGTCGTCGTCAACAATCAGGATATTCGCCATCGATCAATCCGTCTCACCTGTCCCCGGCGCCTGAACCCAATGCGCCCTGCACAATCCCTATCTTATCTCCCCGCCGCACAGGCGTAGTCCGTGGGACCTGGCAAACCCGCACCGCCGCCTTATGTTGCCTATTATAACGCAGGAAACGCAAGCGGATATAGTCTGTCGTTTTTCGGCAGGCGCGCGTTTGAAATACAAAGAGTGCATGGGGCAGGATGGGCGGGTGTACAGGGGAGGCGCACGGGAGGAAACATGGCATGAAATTCGTCAAGCTACGGGAGTTTACGGCGGCGGTTTTCGCGCTGGCCCTGGTGGTTGTCTTGCTGGCCGTGGCGGCGGCGGTATTTGGATTTCGAATACCGGGATTGATCGCGATTACGAACGCGCTGGGCATAACCTGACACGCCGCTTTCGGAGGGGAGCGCGCCGGCGTGTAAGACGGGGCCTCGTGTAAGGCGGGGCCTAATGTGCGCTGGCGACCGGGAGGGTGATGATTGCGGCGGCGCCTTTGGCTTCTTCAGACTGGAATTTCAGGCTGCCGCCGTGCTGCCGGATCACGGAGCGCGCGACGGCGAGCCCTATGCCGTCGCGATCATCGTCTGTCGTGTAGAAGGGCGTCAGAATATGGGGCCTCGCTTCCGCCGGTATGCCCGGTCCGCGGTCGATGATGCGAATCTCGACGTTGTCGTCCACGCGCGCCGCGTCGAGCGCAATGGGGGATCCGGCGCCGGCCGCATCGAGTGCGTTTTCGAGCAGGAATTCGATGGCGCAGCGCAAGGACTCGGCGTCGATGTTCACACGGGCGTCTTCCGCGACATTGGTGTTAACTTGCACGCCGTGTTCTTTGCTGAACTGGTTGGCGACGCCGGGCAGCCAGCCGATCAGCGGAACGGGGCGGGGCGCGTAGGGCAGGTCGGCGTCGTGGTCCGCGAGCGCGCGGACGGTCTCCAGGCATTGGAGGGCGGCGCGCTCGAGGCCCGGGTTCCCGCCGTTCGCGATTTGTTTCCAGAGGTTTTCGATGGGTTCGGAAAGGTGGCGCTGAATGGCTCGGGCTTCGCGGCGCATAACGATGGCCTGGGCCTCCTGAAGCCGTTGGCCGTAGCTGTTCTGGAGATCGCGTTCGTAGGCTTCCAGGGCGTGATCCATCGTGTTTTTGATCCGGTCGCGCTCCTCCTCGGCCTGGAAGCGGCGCTCCACTTCGCGTTCGAGTTTTCCGCGGACGGCGTCCTTTTCCGCGAGAACCTCGCGCAGGCGCCCGGTGTATTCCGCGAGCCCGCGCCAGGAGATTCCGGCCCGTCCCGGTTTGTCTCCCGCCTGGGAAATGATGCGTGCGAGCGGCTGAAAGATTGCGTAGTGGGACACGATCCAGGCGAGCGTCAGGGTGAGGACGCCGAGCGCGACGATAAAAGTCATGCCGCGCGATTGCAGCTGGCTGGCGAGTGCGGCGGAATTCGCGGAGAGCGACTCAATGCGTACGCCGGCGAGGTCCTGGGTTTGTCCAATGCCGAGCACGATGGCGCGGTCGGGGTAGGCTTTCAGGTGTATGACGACGGGGTCGTCCGCATCGCCGCTGGCCAGGGCCTGGAAATTGTCGAGGGTCATTTCGGACGCCTCGCCCGCCTTGGCGCGCTCGAAGAAGGCCATGACGACGCCGGGTGGATTGGCGTCGCCGAGTGCCGCGCTTTGCGGAAGCGGGTGAACAGGATTTCCCTTGGCGTCGAAGAGCATGAGGGCGGCGGTATTCAGTTCGGGCAAGTAGGCGTTGAGGCGTTCGGGGATATCGGGGATTGGCGTGTCGGTGTGGTGCTGTTCGTACACGAGGAGGAGTTGGCGGGCGCGGGCAACCAATTCTCCGGAAGTTTGCTCCAGCAATTCCCGATGTAGGCGGCTGGCCATCTCCCCCTCGAAGTTGGACATGCCGCGACGGGCCAGCCACGCGGTTGCGATGAGGTGCAGCCCCAGTACGGCCAGGATACAGACAATCAATGTGTTTCGAATGCTCACGTGTTCACCCGTTGGTTGTTCGTCCGGGGCTGGGGTCCGGTTTAGAGGCTTTCGTGCAGGGGCAAGTTCAGCCCCGGGGTTCCGTGCCTGATGGCCATGTGCAGCTGTACCAGAGAAAGATAGGCGCCGAGCGTATTTCGCTCGGGAAACTGTTGCTTGACGTACATCAGCTCGGCCATGGGCAGACCGATCACGGGCGTGAAGGATACGAGGACGACATCGCGCGCCTCTATGCCGGCCTCGCCGAGTGCGGAGATCGCGGGTTCGGGGGATCCGGCGTCCCAAAAGACGAAATCGGGATCCCGGCCTCCGGAATCGAAGTTGAGCACGGGGGCGGGGGCGTCCTGGCCATCCGGCGGGGCATACTGGATGTATTCCGGTGCGCCCCCTCGTGCCCGAATTGCCTCGATACATCCGGCGGCGCGGCTTTCGGGCCGGGGTTCGGGGTCGGCGCCGGCGACGATCACCCGCATATCGGGGTCGAATTGGAAGCGGTTCAGGGCCTGCTCCGCCGCGAGCGCGCCATCGAGCGCGCTCCGTGTTCCGGCATAACCGGCTCCGCGCCACGCGAATCGCCGCTGGGCGCCGTGGAAGGGGGCCGAGTGAAACGTAACGGGGATCCCGCGCCGCTGGGCTTCCAGTACAAAGGGCAACAAGAGTGATTCGTCCACGTGCCCGGGCATGCTGATTCCCTGTGGATTGAGGGCGATGGCCTCTTTGAGGGCGAGTGCGATATCGCGCGCGGAGGAACCGGTCTGGATCGTCCGCACGCGGCGCCGGAAGTCCCGCTGGAAATCCTGTGCGGCCCTTAGCGTCTCCGTGACGCTGGCGGCCTCTTGCGGCCCGGCCGCAATAAGCACAAATTCGGGGGGTGGCGGTGGGATGAAGAGATTGCGCTGGGTTACCAGCAGGCCCAGGATTGTGACCAGAATCAGATTCAACCAGACGAGGGGAGCGCGCACGCCAATTGTCCTTATTCCAGCACGACGAATCGCTGGCCAGGGCTTTCGAACAGGGGGTCAATACCCACCTGCCCCCCGAGAATCTCGTAGGGGGTGTACACGACGAGGCCGGGGTAGCGGTAGGTGGTGTAGAGAGAGGCCTGGATGATGGCGAGGTAGACTTGCAGGGCCAGGTCCTGGCCGATCTGGAGGCTGACGTACTGGTCTCCCCGGCGGTTCAATCGCATTTCCGCGCCTAAACCAATCAGCGGTATTTCGCCGGCTCTCACCCCGCTATCGAGCAGCAGATCCGAAGCCATATGGATGGGGATCTCGGTGAAGCAGATCAGATCGGGCAGGTCGCCCCGCGCGCGCCGTTTTCGGAGTTCCGCCCGCGTGACTTCCGGAGCGTACTGGAGATCATGGGTGGAGGCGACCAGGTGCTCGATTTCGAGCCCCGCGCCTGAGAAGACCTCTGTGACGCCACGCACAAACGGTTCGCGAGCGGGGTGATTCACGTCGCCGAGCAACATGACGCGGGCGCCGCCGCCCAGCGCGTGTTTCTTTACGGCTGCGGCGGCGAGATCGCGTCCGGCCGCGTAGGCGTCGATGCCGGCGTATCCGAGCCCGAATGGGGCATACTGGTTCTGGAGGGACGCGATGGGGGTGTTGAAGGTTGTGACGGCTACCTCCTGGTCCACCGCCTCCTCCAGGGCGGGCCGCAGGGTCTCATTTGCCGGATAGCCCATGACAATAACGCCGCCCGGGAGCAGGGGGATCAACTGTCGTAGCTGGAACAATTCCGCGTCGCTCTCCCAGTTGGTATACACGACGTCGACGGCGCACCCCAGATCCTCTTCGGCGCGCCGGATGGCTTCATCGATAGCGGACCCGATGATTTCCCTGCTGTCGTTCGCGCATACGATGTGCACAATGGAGTTTTCAAAGGGGCGTGGCGGGTGCGCGTCACCGGCGAACTGTACGGCAATCAAGACCATCAGTATGAAGGCCGTGAAGAGCATGATGAATCTCATTAGGTACGTTTCCCGATCGGTTTCCCGCCATCGCGCATGATAGCACCCACGGTGGCATATTCAAAACGGCGGCAAACTTGTGTCACCGTGGCGCTGGAACGCCGGTGAAAGCTTGCGCTACACTGGCGCGGCGGGCGCCGGCGGGGCTTTTTCCGAGCGAGCGCCCGATGCCGGGAGAGAGAATCGATGAAATCGTTCGAGATACGCGTCTACCCATCCAAGGCGGAGCTTCCGAGGGCTGAACAACTGGCGTGGCGCCTTGCCGAGCTGGCGGTTCACCGTTCCGAGGTCCTGCCGGAAGTTCGGGACATGGTGATCAACCGGTTCATCGACAATGCGGCGGTGGCGATAGCGGCGATTAACCGGCAGCCGGTCTGCAATGCGCGGAGCCAGGCGCTGGCCCATCCGCGCCCCGGCGGGGCGGCGGTGTTCGGGATGCCGATCGAGCAGACTTTCGACGCGGAGTGGGTGGCGTGGGCCAACGGGACGGCGGTGCGGGAGCTGGACATGCACGACACCTTTCTGGCGGCGGACTACTCGCACCCGGGGGATACGATTCCTCCGATCCTTGCGGTGGCCCAGCAGTGCGGTCGGGCGCACGGCCTGAGCGGGGCCGATTTGTTGCGGGGGGTGCTTGCGGCGTACGAGGTCCAGATCAATCTGGTGAAGGCGATTTGTTTGCACGCGCACAAGAAGGACCACATCGCGCATCTTTGTCCGGCGCAGGCGGTGGGAATCGGCGCGCTTCTGGGGCTGGAGCAGGAGGTGGTTTGCCAGGCGGTCCAGCAGGCGGTTCATGTCTCGTTTACCACGCGGCAATCCCGCAAGGGGGAGATATCGAGCTGGAAGGCCTATGCGCCGGCGCATTCGGGCAAGCTGGCGATCGAGGCGGTGGACCGCGCGATGCGCGGCGAGAAGAGCCCATCGCCGATTTACGAGGGGGAAGACAGTGTGATCGCGCACATGCTGGGTGGCGCGGGGGCGACGTATACGATCGAGCTTCCGGATAAGGGCGAGCCGTACCGGGCGATTCTGGATTCGTACACGAAGCAGCATTCCGCGGAGTACCAGAGCCAGGCGCTGATCGACCTGGCCTTCAACATGCGCGACAAGGTGGCGGACTTCGAGACTATTGAGGAAGTTGTTATTTACACGAGCCACCACACGCATTTTGTAATCGGCACGGGCGCGAATGATCCGCAGAAGCTTGATCCCAACGCAAGCCGCGAAACCCTGGATCACAGCATCATGTACATTTTCGCCGTGGCGCTTCAGGACGGGGCGTGGCACCATGTGGCCAGTTACTCGCCGGAGCGGGCGTCGCGGCCCGACACCGTGGCGCTCTGGCACAAGATCCGCACGGTGGAAGATCCCGAGTGGACCCGGCGCTACCATTCGTCGGATCCGAAGGAGAAGGCGTTCGGCGGACGGGTCGAGATCCGGTTCAAGGACGGATCGTCGATAACCGACGAAATGGCGGTGGCGAACGCGCATTCGCTCGGAGCCAAGCCCTGGACCCGCCCGGATTACATTCGCAAGTTTGAGACGCTCACCAAGGGGATCATCACACAGGAGGAGAGCGAGCGCTTCCTGGACGCGGTGCAGAACATCATGGATCTGGAGGCGAACGATTTGCTCCAGTTGAATGTGCAGGCTCCGCTGGAGAGCTTGCGCTGCAACAAGCGGGACAGCCGGGGGCTTTTCTGACGGCAAGCCTGGCCTATCGCGCGTCGGGCGCCTGGGGAAGGGGCGGGCTTGGGGGGAAGTATTTCGGGTAGTGTTCCTCGGCGCATTCCGGGCAGAGGCCGTGGCTGAAGTCGGCTTCGGTGTGCCGGGCGAGGTAGGCTTCCACGTGTTGCCAGTCGCCGCGCCCGTCTCGAATCTTTTTGCAGCAGCTGCAAATGGGCAAGAGGCCGCGCAAGGTGCGGACCGTGTCGAGGGCATGTTTTAACTCGGCGGTTCGCTCGCCCACCCGCGCCGCGAGGATCCGCTGCTGTTCTTCCTGTCGAACCCGGATCTGGCCGGTAAGGGTGAACGACCACGCGAGTCCGGCGCCGAGCAGGGCGACGTCGATCAGGTGCTCGGTAACCCAGTTGTAGGGCACGAGCCCCGGCCCGGCCAGGTTGGTCAGTAGCGCGCCGAGCAGGACGAGGCCCCAGGCGAGCAAGAAAGCGAGCCCCGACTGCGCGCCGGTTGTGGCGGCGTGGATGGCGCAGGCGGTGACGGACAGTGTTGCAACCAGGCCGGCGGCGAGGAGGAGGTACATGGATTCGGGGAATCCGGCGAGGCCCAGCAGAGCGGCGAGTGTGGCCAGTGCGGCGATGGTGTGTTGCAGCCGGCCCCATCGGGGGCATCGGAGGCGAGTTTCGAGGAGGTTGTTGGCCATCAGGATACCGAATACGATCGTCCCCGCGCTCATGAGCGCCATTGCATTGCGCGCCCAGAGGCTGGCGTCGGGCCATAGAAACATGTTCGCGATACCGGTCGCGGTCATCTGTCGAAGGGTGCACGCGAGGAGGAACAGCGCGATCCAGAGGTAGCCCGGCTGGCGCAGGTGCGCGTATACGCAGAGATTGATCAGGGCCAGGACGAGCAGTGCCACGCCGGTGGCGATTGCGGCGGCGAAGACCACGTTTTTGTGCCATTCGTAGCCTGGGATATCCCAGAGCCGCAGATCGAAACGCATCGAGCCCTGGTTGCGAACGCGTATCAGATGGCGCGTGGGTCCGTCTTGGGGCTTCGCCATGCGAAAGGCCGGGGCCAGGGCGTGAATCTCGCGGGACCAGAAGGGTGAGCGCACCCCCGCGGCGCGGGCGTGGAAGGCACCGGATCCGTCGGGGGAAAACAGGGTCACCTCGCCCAGACGTGGGTTGCAGACCTCGAGTACGAACTCTTCCGGGACGCGATCGCCCTGGATCTCGATCGCGAACCAGTGGTCCGTGGACGTGTATCCCAGGTGCACGCGCGGGCCGTCCAATGGCTGGAAGGCGCCGGCGCGGGCGGCTTCCCAGGCGGCCTCGGGGGTCATTGAACCGGCCGGGTCGGGAAGGGAGGCAATTCCCGCCAAGCTGAGAGAGCCGGCCGCCGCACGGGCGACCGAAAAGGCCAGGAGGAGCGCCGAAAAGACCGTACTGCCCGACAACGATACTCTCCCGAATTCCTTAAACAGGTACTGCAAAGGGGCGTAGTATAGCGCGCCGGGGCGGGCAAGTGAAAATCGGGGTTAGTCAGGGCAGCGTGACGCCGAGCGCGCGGAGGTCCGCTTCGGCGGCGGCGGCCCAGCCCCGGTTCGCCGCCGGACTGGCCGGGCTGGGGTGGAGAATCCGCCCGATGCGGAGCGGGAGGTCGCCGGCGGCGGCCCGGATCCGCTGTTCGGCGAATGCGCCCACGCCGATGGCGAATGCGGGCTGAAGATGATCGAGCAGGCCGCGCAGGGCACGGTCGCAGGCCTCGAAAAGCGGGGCTCTTTCGGGCGCGGGCAACTTGTCCGGCGTGAAATTACGGCCACTTTCCTCCATGAAACAGAGGGGGCAGTAGTTGTACACGAAGAACTGGTCGAAGAATCGGTCGGGGTCTCCGAAGCGATCGGCCGCCCAGCCCCAGAGCCGGGCGCCGCTGACTTCGCTGCGGGTACAGTCGAATCCCCGTATGGGGCGTTTCGGGTGTTCGGGTGAGGGGGCTCCAACGGGATCGCAGATGCCGAGCCAGTCCCGCACGGCGCCGATTTCGCCAAAGGGCACACCGGTCTGGGCCATGCCCCAGGGGCCGGGATTCATACCGACGAGGAGCGCCTGAATGCCCGGGCGCGCATACCGGGTGAGGTAGCGCTCGTGCGGGGCGCGCGCGTAGACCAGCGGGTTGTACACGTGGGTAATGGGGGCGCCGAATTGCAGGTGATTTACTTCATCCGCCAGCGATCGCGCCAGCAGGACGGGTCTGTTCCGCGCGGCCATCAGAATTCCAGGGATACCCGCGCCATCACCCCTCGCTATCGCCGTCCGGTTGGGCCTTTTCGCGGCTTTCCGCCTCCGCTTCATCGGCGGCCCGGGCGCGGAGGGTCGCCGCGTAGAAGGGGTCTACATCGGGTACGGGCAGTTCATCATGTGCTTCCTGCTTGCGTCCAGGTCCATTTCCCGCCGCGGCGCCGGCGGCGGGGGCGGAGGTCGATTCGTAGAATGGATCTTCCGATACGGGCGCATCCACGAGATGCTCGCGCGCGGCGAGCCCCACGCCATAGAGGGTCTGCATGCGGGTCAATTCGACCTCCGCAAGCTGGCCGAAGCGGGAATCGGGCGTCCTTTCGAGGATGGACTCGAGCAGGGCCATGGCTTCCTGGGGCTGGTGGAGGTTGGTCTCACGCAGTTTGGCGAGGTGATAACTCGCCTCCGCCCAGATGGTCTTCTTGCCGTAGAATCGCTCGGCGATCTCCTGGAACAGGGCGGCGGCTTCCGCGAATCGGTCCTCGGCTTTGAGGAGCCGGGCCGCCTCAAATAGCGCCGCATCGGTGTTTTCCAGGTAGGCGCGGTAGCGCTTGACGGCGCCATCGATATCGCGCCGCAGGGCCAGTTTTCGCGCTTCGGCGAACTCGGAGGGTTCCTCTATTCGCATGCTGAAGGGACTGACCTGGTCGATGACGCGGGTGGCGAAGGCATCGACGATGATCCGCCCGTAGTAGACGGCGGGGAGCGCCAGCGCGAAGATGGACCACATGAGCAGATTGGCGCGGGTGTTGTCGGTGGTCTGCTGGTAGAGCATGGTCACCAGGACGAAGTAGGCGGCGAACATGCCCAGCGCCATCATCAGGGCGACGGGAATGGGGACGAGTTCGTTGTTGCGCGCCCAGACGCGCTTGATGAGGTGACCGATATAAATGAGGACGGCCGCGATGCCCATGAGCGCCAGGAACTCCATGAGCGTGGGCGGGCCCAATTCTGGCGTGAACTTGAGCGATTCGATCAGCGTTCCTATCTGGTCACTCTTCGATTCGTTCATGGTACCTTTCCAACTGCACCGGGTAGGAACCCAGGGGGTGTGCGGCACGCCTTTGGGGGCTGCCAGCGCGCACAGCACGCGGCCTCTCGGGCCAGTATAAGAATTATTATGCTTATCGTCAAATGTTTTCTCCCGGGACCTGGCTGGCTTGCAATACTCCGGGCCCTTGGCGCAAGATGGCGCGCGGTGGCGTTGGCAACCAGGATCGGCTCTCTCGGGGAGGGCTTTTTTACAGGCAGGAGCAAGGCATGCCGGAACTTTCGCAGGCGGAACGGGACAAGGCCCGGGCTATTCCGCTGAGCCAGATCCAATCGGAACTGCTGGCGGCGCTGGAGCAGTCGGACGAATCGGGCGTGGCCGATGCGGTCGACATTCTGATCAGCCAGGGTGCGTACCATGGCAGCAGCGACATCCACCTGGAGCCGTGGACGGATCATGTGTCTCTCCGCTACCGTATTGACGGGATTTTGCAGCAATGCGCGTTGATTCCGCGGGAGTTTCAGGCAAAGCTCAACGCGCGGATCAAGGTGCTGGCGGACCTGGTGGTGTACCGGAAGGATGTGCCCCAGGACGGGCGCATTGACATGGAGAAGACTTCCTGCGGGCGGCCATTGCGCGTTTCCACGGTGCCGACGATCAAGGGCGAGAAGACCGTGATCCGGCTGCTGGGCGACACGCTGGATCTGTATTCGCTGGAGACGCTGGGCTTCCAGCCGTTTGTCGTGGAGCGCCTGCGCGAAATTATCACCCGGACGTCGGGCACGCTGCTCCTTACGGGGCCAAGTTCCAGCGGCAAGACGACGACGATTTACGCGCTGCTTCGGGAGATGATGGAGCTTCAGAAGAGCACGACGAATATCGTCACCATCGAGGATCCGGTGGAATATACGATGGACCGGATCTCGCAGATCCAGATCAACCCGCACGTCGAATTCACGTTCGCGACGGCGCTCCGGGCGATACTCCGGCAGGATCCGGAGATTATCATGGTGGGCGAAATCCGCGACCTGGAGACCGCGCGGATGGCGGTGCGGTCGGGGCTCACGGGCCACTTTGTGATCAGCACGATCCACAGCGGGACGGCGGCCGGCGTGTTCACGCGCTTGCTGGACATGGGCATCGAGCCGTTCCTGGTGGCGTCTTCCGTTACGGCGGTCCTGGCGCAGCGGCTGGTGCGGATCAACTGTCCCGAGTGCGCCGAATCGTACACGCCCGACCCGGGGCTGCGCGAGCGCTTTGTTCCGGAAAAGAAGCGCACGAAGTTCTTCCGGGGCGCGGGCTGTGAGACGTGCAACCAGATTGGCTACCGGGGCCGGGCGACCATTGGCGAACTGCTCACGGTGGATCAGGAACTGGCGGAGACGATTCTCAAGGAGCCCACGACATCGCAACTGGAGGCGCTGGCCGCGCGCAAGGGGATGCAGACCATGCTGGAGGACGGCCTGGCGAAGGCGTCGATGGGGATCACGACGCTCGAAGAACTGCTACGGGTGCTGCCGAATATCCTGGACTGACCGGGGGGCTTCCGGGTGGTCGATCCAGGTGATCGGGACCCATCCGCGCACGCTGTTGATGTTGAAGATGGCCTCGGCGCGGGCCAGATCATCCAGGAAGAGGTCGCGCTCTTCGATTTCCCCGCTTTCCAGCAGGTGGCGGCGATATACCCCGGGAAGCAGCCCGGCGGACTGGGGCGGCGTATAGCGGCGGCCGTCCAATTGGAGCACGATATTCGCGTAGACCGCCTCGGTCAGGCGCCCGGCTGAATCCCACAGGAACACCGACTCGCAATCGGGCCGGGTTGCGCGCGCGGCGTCGTACACGGCGCGGCAGGTGGTCTTGTGGTGGGTCCACGGTTGCCGGGCGTCGATGGGCGCCAGGGCGAGCCCGCTGGTCCACGCGCGCGGGGGCGGGAGGGGCTCGTGGGTGATGTGGAAGGCGCCGCGCCGGTCCGCCGTGAGCCGCACCTTGGCGGGCACGGCCTCGACGCCCGACGCATACGCTTCCAAGGCCTCGCGGGCGGCCTCGCGGGTTACGGGATAGCCGAAATAGGTCGCGGACGCGGCCAGGCGATCGAGGTGATGGCCCAGGAGCAGGTAGCCGCCGGCGTCGAGCCGCAGGGTCGCCAGGAGTTCAAAGGGCGGGCGCACGTGCCGCAGGACGGCGGCCTTCTGTTCGCATTCCTCATACTCCGCGCCGGGATCCGAATCCCAGGTGATGCCGCTGCCGGCGTGGTAGCGCGCGATACCGGTTCGGCGGGCGAGGACCGCGGTGCGAATTGCGACGTTGAAGCGGGCCTGGCGTCCGGGGGCCCACCAGCCCACCGCGCCGCAATAGACGCCTCTCGGTCCGGACTCGAGCTCGCGAATGATCTTCATAGTCTCGACTTTTGGTGCGCCCGTGACCGAGGCGGACGGGAAGAGCGCGCCGAAGATATCGGTAATGCCGGCTGCCGTGTCACCGTTGACGGTGCTGGTCATCTGCCAGACGGTGGGGTAGCGCTCGACCTCGAATAGGCGGCTGGCGTCGATGGAATTCACGGCGCAGATCCGGCCGAGGTCGTTGCGGATCATGTCCACAATCATGAGGTTTTCCGCGCGGTCCTTCGGGGAGCGGGCCAAATCGTCCGCGAGGGCTCGGTCTTCGGTGCTGGAAAGGCCCCGGGGGCGCGTGCCCTTCATGGGGCGTGCGGTGATGCGGTTTCCGTCGATCGCGAAGAAAAGCTCGGGAGAGAACGAGAGCACGGTGTGTTCGTCCAACTCCAGCAGGGCGCCATAGCGGGCTTCCTGGGCGGCGATCCGTTCCCAGAACCAGGCCTCGGGGGATCCCTGGAAGTTCGCCTCCAGCGGAAAGGTGAAATTGACCTGGTAGGTGTCTCCGGCGGCGATATGTTCCCGGATCCGCGCCAGGCGCCCCAGGTATTCCTCGCGGTTCATGCCGCGCGTCCATTCGAACGGTGGGCAGGGATCCTCGGCGGGGGGCGGGCAGGGCTGGACTTCGGGCGGGTCGAAGAGTCCAAACCAGACGAGCGGCATGGCGCCCGGGGGATGCGCCCGCAGGGCGGCGTCAAAGGCGGGCGCCGCTTCGTACGCAACATATCCGGCGGCGTGAAGTCCCAGGTTTACCCGGTCTTCCACCGCGCGGAGCGCCGGCACGACGTCTTCCACCCGCCGGGCGGCGATGGTCTCGCGCGGATTGCGGTAGACGCGCATGGAGTCCCCGTCGGGGAACAGGCAGCGTCCGGAAGGTGGTGTGGGCGTCATGGCGACAGCGCTTTCAATGCGATACGGCGGGACGGCGTCGAATCGATCAGGCCCGTGCGCCGGACCCGCCCTGGCCGTCGATGCGATAGACCCGGCATGCGTTGGCGGTGGTCGCGGAAACCAGGTCGTCGAGCGGGACCTGCTTCAGATCCGCCAGGAACGCCGCGGTATGCGTGACGAAGTGGGGCTCGCAGCGCTTGACCTTGCCCCGGAGCGGCACGGGCGCCAGGTAGGGGGCGTCGGTTTCCACGAGCAGGCGATCCATCGGCACGAGCCGGGCGGCGTCCTGCAGATCCGTGGCCTTGGTAAAGGTCACATTGCCGGCGAACGAGATATAAAAGCCCAGCTCCAGGAACTTTTCGGCGTATTCCGCGCCGCTTCCGAAGCAATGCATGATGCATCCCGGCAGGGCTTGCGCGTAGTTGCTCAGCATGGCGTGGCAATCCGCATCCGCATCGCGGTTGTGGATGACGACCGGCAGGCCGAGTTCGCAGGCGAGCTCCAACTGCGCTTCGAAGGCCCGGGCCTGATCGGCGCGCGGGGAGTACTCGTTGAAGTAGTCCAGTCCCATCTCGCCGAGGGCCACGACGCCCGGTTCGACCGCCAGGGCGCGGAGCTCATCCAGGACCGCGCTGTCCACGTCTTTGGCGTTGTACGGATGCATCCCGACGACGGCGTGGACCCGGGGGCCCACGAGCGCCAGCGCCGCGCGACTACCTTCGATGTCGTCGCCTATGACGGCGATCCAGTCCAGGTGTTCCAGCGCGGCCGCGAGCACTTCGTCGCGATCCGGGTCAAACCGGGGGCTTTGCAGGTGGCAATGCGTGTCGACCAGGGCCATCAGGAGCGATCCGCCCCATCCGCCCCCCCGGGCGATCCGCCTTCGCGCTTCTTCCGCCGGCGGGGGCGGGTGCGCTTGCGCTTGACGGCTTTCTGATCTTCAGCCCCCGCGGCGGCTTCCACCGGCTCCGCACTTGGACTTTCCGCGCTTTCGGGCGCGGGCGCACCTTCCGCCGCGGATGCGCGGCTGCGGGGGGCCAGGCGATCCGGGCGGCGCTCGGCGTCCCGGCTTCGCTCGCGGGGGCGCTCGGCGGGGGCCGACTCCGTCTCGGGCGCATCGCCGTCGCGGTCACGGCCCTTGCGATCGTCGGTCTGGCGGGCCTTGGCTTCCTGCCGCGCCTTTTTGCGCATTTCCTCGTAGAGCTCGTTTTCGTGGCTCAGGCAGCACAGGAGACGCCCGCACTGGCCGCTGATTTTCGAGGGATTGAGCGAGAGGTTCTGGGCTTTGGCCATGCGCATGGAGATGGGTTTGAACTCGTTCATCCAACTCGAACAGCAGAGCTCGCGACCACAGCCGCCGATGCCGCCCACCATCTTGGCCTCGTCGCGCACCTGGATGTGCCGCATTTCGATTCGCGCGCGGAGTTCGTGCGCCAGATCGCGGACGAGCTCGCGAAAGTCCACGCGATCATCCGCGGTAAAGTAGAAGATGACCTTCTTCTTGTCGAAGGAGACCTCGACATCGACCAGTTTCATCGGGAGTTTGCGCGAGCGCAGCTTCTTGAGGCAGATTTCGCGCGCCTTGCGCTCCTCGTCCTCGATATACGCGTAATTGCGCTCGTCGTTTTCGGTGGTCTTCCGGAGCACCCGCATCGAGAAGCGCTTTGTCATCTCGTTGGGGCAGGGTTCCGGCGGGAGGATACAGGTGCCCCATTCCTCGCCGCGATCGCTCATCACGATACACTCGTCGTTGCGTTTCAGGGCGAGATCGGTACAGAGGAAAGAAAACACGCGGCGCGGTTTGCGCAGGCGTATCTTGACGACATTCATATAGACACTATCTCCAACACCGGAAGAATCAGGCCGCGAGCACAAAGAAGAGGTCGCGGAAGATCCGGTCGAAGGCCAGGTTTCGCTCAATGTATACCCACGCGCGCTCGATCGCGGCGAGCTTGTCCGGGTAATCCCGCCCCCGCTGCTGCTTCAGGGCGGGCGCCTGGTCTCGGTTCAGGACGAGCCGGTCGTCCCCGGTCGTGGAGTACACCCAGACATCACGATACCATGTTTCGAACAGGTAAAGATACTCCAGGTAATCGCGGCGGACCTGGCCCTCGATGAAGGCCTCCTGCTCCTTTTTCTGATCCGCCAGGTCTTCGCCGGACATATCCTGCTGCGAGGCATCCTCCTCCAGTTCGGACAACAGGGCTGCTTTCAGCGCTTCGGTGGCTTCCCGCAGTTGCGACACGAACTGCTCGCTGACCAGGAGGGGGTCGTCTCCCCGGTTGAGGCGCGCGGCGATATCGAGCACCATGTTCCGCTTGTTGCTCGTGACCAGATCGAGCGCCCGGGAGACCTGGCCCTGGGCCACGGCCGCGAGCGCATCCGCCGTCGCGACGTCCAGGGGATGCTCCCGGCGGAGGATGGCGGACACGGTGGCGGGCTGGAGGGCGCCGAAGCGCACTTGCTGGCAGCGCGACCGGATCGTGGGCAGCAGCCGGTTGGGGTAGTAGCTTTGAAGCACGAACAGGGTGTTACTCGGCGGCTCTTCGAGGGTCTTGAGGAAATGGTTCTGCGCTGATTCATTCATGCGATCGGCGTCTTCAATCAGGACGGCGCGCCACTTCCCCTCGAAAGGCCGGTACGCGCTGAGCTCGGTGATCGCGTCGATGGCTTCGACGTTAATGATGCGCGTCTTTCCGGCGGGCGCCACGATCTTGACGTCGGGGTGGTTGCCCGAGGTGACCTTCCGGCAGGAAAGGCAGGCGTCGCAGGCGTCGAAGTCGCCGGCCTTGCAGTTGATGGCCTTGGCCAGTTCCAGGGCGGTGGTTCGCTTGCCCACTCCCTCGGGGCCCCAAAACAGCAGGCCATTGGGGACCCGGTTCTGCTTGAGGATATTGCGCAGGAGGCGCAGGGGCATCTCCTGGTCTTTGATGTCGCTGAAGCTCATGTCAATCCCGGCAAATGCGGCGCGCAGGGTCGTGGTTGCAGTTTCGCGCCGCCCCTTGAAACCCGTTATTGTACCCGGGGGGCCAGGGCGGCTTCCACGGCGCGGCGGATGCTCTGGTGGACCGCGTCTATATCGGCGCTGCCGTCGATCACGTGGATGCGATCCGGTTCCGCCTCCGCCAGGGCCAGAAACCCATCGCGAACGCGCTGGTGGAAGTCGATGGATTCCTGCTCGATGCGGTCCTTGCGGCCGCGCCCCCGCGCGCGCTCCAGGCCGGTTTCCACCGGCAGGTCAATGAGCAGGGTAAGATCCGGCCACACGCCGCCCGTGGCCATGTGGTGGAGGGGGGTGAGGACATCGGAGGATATGCCGCGCCCGGCGCCCTGGTAGGCGGTAGTGGAATCGGCAAAACGATCGCAGAGGACTATGTGGCCATCGGCGAGGGCGGGCGCGATTTTCTCGTGCACGTGCTGCGCGCGGGCGGCCTCGTACAGCAGGAGCTCCGCCGTCGCGCCCATGGCGTGGTGGGCCGGGTCCAGGAGTACCTCGCGGATGGCTTCGGCGATGGGCGTGCCCCCAGGCTCGCGCGTTACCAGCACCGTGTAGCCGGCCTCCGTGAGGTGGTCGGCGAGCAGGGCGATCTGCGTGGATTTTCCGCAGCCTTCAACGCCCTCGAACGTAATGAAGCAGCCCTTCATTCGGCCAGAACCGATTCGCGCGCGGATTTGCCGGCGTTGAAGAGATCGAGCAGGGCGTCGGGGTCCTGGCGATCCACGGCGTCCAGAAAGGCGTCAATCTGCCGCTGGACCGCGCGCAGGCCGCCGGCGATCGCGGGGCCGTTGGTAAGTGTGATGTCCCGCCACATCTCGGGGCTGCCCGCGGCGATCCGGGTGGTGTCCCGAAAGCCGTTCCCAATGAAATCGCAGGTGGCGCCTTCGCGCGCGGCGACGAGGGCCAGGGCGGCGGCGATGATGTGGGGCACGTGGCTGGTGCGGGCCAGCAGGGCGTCGTGGTGATCGGGGTCCACGCCAATCACCCGGGCGCCGATGGCCTCCCAGAGGCGCAGCACCTGCGCGCGCGCCTCCACATCGAGATCCGGGCCGGTCTCCACGAGGCAGACGCTGCCTTCATAGAGGTGGGGCGTGGCGTGTTCGGGGCCTGATTTTTCCGAGCCCGCCATCGGGTGGCACCCGATGAAGCGGCGCGGCGCTTTCCAGAGCGACCGCGCGTGCGCGCAGATGCTTCCCTTCGTGCTTGCCACGTCGATCACAATCGCGTTCTCGGCGGCCGCGTGGCGGATGGTGTCCAGCGCTCCGGTTACGGCGCCCGCGGGGGTCGCGACGACGATAAGATCCGCGTCCGCAGCGGCGGCGGCCAGATCCAGCGTGACGGTGTGGACCGTCCCCCGGGCGAGGGCCTTTTCCAGGCTGCTCTGGCGCCGGCCGACACCGGTGATGTGCCGGGCGAGGCCGCGCGCCTGCATGGCCAAGCCCAGCGAGGCCCCGAGCAGGCCGGCGCCGGCGATGGTGACGCGGTCGAACAGCGGGTTCATGGTTGCTCCGGTGGTGGGGCGCGCACGGCCCCGGAACGGCTTCACAACGTGGGCCGCCTAGTGTAGCGGATCGCGCCGGGTTATTGCATTTTCGCCGCTTCGCCGCGGCCCGGGATCACGTGTCGGCCAATTCCGTTTCGACGTTGCGGTAGTCCTGCCAGATACGGCCGTATTTCTGGGCCGGGATAGGGCCGCGGGGATTGTGGTTGAAGCGGTCGACGCCACGGCAGTGGTAGGTCTTGAAATTCGGGTTGACCGCCAGGTCGCACTTCACGTTGGTCTTGGAATACCGGATCGTGAAGCCGATCCGGGGACGGCTGGAGTTGTTCCCGAGCGAACCGTGAATGATCTTGTCGTCGTGGATGGAGATCTGGCCGGCCTTGAGGTTCATGAAGACCGCCGTGTCGTCGGTATAGTCCGCCGATTCGCAGCGCAGGGTCAGCACCGAGTTCTTGTCGGCGTCCTGGGTGTGCTGGATGATCCCGCCCTTGTGCGAGCCGGGAATGACGCGCATGGCCCCGTTTTCCTCGTCGCTGTCGCTGAAGGCGAGCCACACGGTGAGGGATTCGGGCGGCGTGAGCGGCCAGTAGTAGGAATCCTGGTGCCAGTCCACGGTTTCCGGGCTGTGCGGATCCTTGATGAAGAAGCTGCTGGCCCACATGTAGAAATCCGGGCCGATCAGGTCTTCCACGTAATTGAGAATCTGTTCGTTCATGCAAATGTCGAACAGAAACGTGCTGTTCTGGTGCCACTCGCGAATTTCGAGCGGGCGTTCCCCGGGTTCAAGCAGCGCGAGGATGTGCTGGATGCCCTCGTTGAGTCCGGCGACGCCCGGCGCGTCATAAATGGACGGAAGGCCGGTGAGGTAACCGTCTTCGTGGTAGAACTTGATCTGATCGGGGGTGAGTCGGTTCAGGCTCATCGCGCGCCTCTCCTTGTTCGCTGCTGTCCAGGGAATGGACTCCAGCTTAGTCGACGGACGCGGGGCAATCAAGCCTTTTCCGCGGCGCGGGCGCTTTCCCGCTCCGCCGCACGGGCGATGTTGCGGCACATTCCGGCGAAGATGAATTCGTGGATGGGGTAGAGGGCGTACCAGTAGAGCAGGCCTGCCAGCCCGGCGGGGTCGTAGATGGCGGTTTGCGTGATGACGGCGCCCGGTCCACCTTCTTCGGGCGTGACTTCGAAACGCAGCCAGGCCCGACCGGGAACGCGCATCTCTGCGCGCAGAACCAGTAGCGCGTCCGGTTCGAAGGCTTCCACCCGCCACCAGTCGATGGTGTCGCCCAGCCGGACGGTATCCGGGTCGCGCCGGCCACGGCCGAGGCCGACGCCGCCGAGCAACTTGTCGATGAGCCCGCGCAGCCGCCACAGCGCGTTGCCGTAGTACCAACCCGTTTTGCCGCCAATGCGGCGGATGGGGGCGAAGGCTTGGGCCGGAGGGACGTCCACCCGCGCGGTGCGGCTGTCGAGAATGCGCGCGCCGAAGTGCTCCCCGCCCCAGGGGCGCCGGTGGCCCGAAGCCGAGGCGGCGTCCGCCCAGTGGCTGGCCACGATCCGCGCGTCCTCTTCGCGGTGCGCGGCGGCGATGGCTTCCTGGATCCCGGCCGGGCGCACCGAAAAGTCTTCGAGCGCCCGCTCGTCGCGCACGATGCTGGCGATGCAGATGCTTTCGATGAGTTTGCGGCCCACCGACGCGAGCACGGGGGTGACCAGGCTGAGCCACAGGCTGGAGAGCCAGGGGGTGAGGAAGGGCACATCGATTATGATGCGGCGCAGGCCCTGGGTCTTCGCATATTCGAGCATGAGGTCCCGGTAGGAGAGCTGGTCGGCTCCCCCGATTTCGTAGACCCGGCTTTCCTCGCATGGGATCTCCCGGGCTTCGTCGAGGTAGGCCAGTACATCGTTGACCGCGATTGGCTGCGCCGGAATCGAGACCCAGCGCGGCGCGATCATGACGGGGAGACGCCGGACCAGCGCCCGGATCAGCTCGAAGGACAGGCTGCCCGCGCCGATCACCACTGAGGCGCGCAACTCGATCGTGGGCACGCCCGATTCGCGTAGGATCGCGCCCACGGCCTCCCGGCTGCGCATGTGGCGCGAATGGGCCGAGTTTCCGGAGCTGAGCCCGCCCAGGTACACGATCCGGCGCACCCCCGCCGCGCGCGCGGCCGCCGCAAAATTCCGCGCGCCCCGTTCCTCGATCGACTCGAAATCGCGGGGCGCTTCCAGGGCGTGGATCAGGTAGTAGGCCGTTTCGACCCCCGCCAGCGCGTTGTCCAGGCTGGCCCGATCGAGTACGTCGCCGTAGGTCACCTCAATGGATTCGGGGAAGCGGCTGCGGAGGGTATCGAGTTTCCGGCCCATGCAGCGGACGGTGAGTCCTTTGGCGGCGAGGTGGGGTGCGAGACGTCCACCGATATATCCGGAGGCTCCGGTGACGAGGATGGA
This sequence comes from Candidatus Hydrogenedentota bacterium, assembly GCA_019637335.1. NCBI lineage: Bacteria > Pseudomonadati > Candidatus Hydrogenedentota > Candidatus Hydrogenedentota bacterium. The sequence goes on from JAHBVV010000048.1 coordinate 22,089, forward strand.
ACAGGGGTCTTGGTTCATGGGATCTCGGTTTGTTTAAAAAGAAGTTGACAAAACATAGACAATAGGATACACTGTGAGTATACGCGGTGCGCGCGGAACGCGCAAGCGCGGTACGAATGAGGCCGAAACGATGTCTGGAGCGAATCCGCTGATGAAACGAGTACTGACCGGCATGGTGTTAACCCTCGGGCTGTCGGGTTGCCTTACGGGCGTGCCGGAGGGACTTACGCCGGTGGAAGGCTTCGAACTGGACCGGTATCTCGGGAAGTGGTACGAGGTGTACCGTCTCGATCATTCCTTTGAGCGTGGTCTCACCCACGTGACGGCGACGTACAGCCTGAACGACGACGGAAGCGTGCGCGTGGAGAACGCGGGCCGCAAGCCGGACGGGACGCGCGACGTGGCGGTTGGCCGCGCCGAGTTTCAGGGGGATCCGGATGTCGGCAGCCTCAAGGTATCGTTCTTCGGCCCCTTCTACGGCGGCTACCACATCATCGCGTTGGACCAGGAAAATTACAGCTACGCGATGGTGGCCGGTCCGACCTACGATTTCCTCTGGATACTGTCGAGGACGCCTCAGTTGGACGAAGCTACAGCCGACGCGTTGCTCGTGCAGGCGGAGGAAAGCGGCTTTGCCGTCGAGGACCTGATCTTCGTGGAACAGTCCGAATAGCGGGCGCACTGCGCCGCTTCAGTTGAATCCTTGCCCACCCTCACGCCCTGGTGGTGTTCGTACCGGCAGACCAAATCCGCACACGCTCCCCAACTGCCCAATCCCAACGGTACGCCGCCCCAGGGCGTTCTTATTTCTTTCCGGCCAGCAGCGGGAAGGCCATCATGGCCGCGCCGGCGGCAATGGCGCCCGCGCCCGCCCAGGCGGGTATGTTGACGGTTTCTTTTTCGGAGATTGTAAGCTCCAGTGGGCCGAGGTTGGCGGTTTCGGCGTCGCGCGTGTAGGTGATTTGGCCGTAGACCAGCGCCAGAACGCCGGCCACGATGAGCGCGATTGCGGCCAGGGTGTAGATCTTCATCATGCGCCTCGCTTTCCGGTTTGTTGCCCGGTGGGCACTGCTGTATTTCCGATAGTAGCACGAACACCGCGGTGTGTACAGGGCGCCGGCATATCGCCT
>JAHBVV010000049.1 GCA_019637335.1 Candidatus Hydrogenedentota bacterium
ACATTGAGCGCAACACGCGACGCCTGTTCCGCGCGTGGCGCCCTGCCCGTTTGTATGGTACACTGGCCGTTTTGGGGGGCACAGAAACAAAGCAGGAGGTAGTACGCATGGACTTGCAACTTGGGCGCGCGTTTGGAATTGTAGTGCAGACCGTTCCGTATATTGTCTACCGCGCGGCGGTGTATGGATGTATCGCGGCGGCGATGGCGGCGTTTCTGCTGGTGCTCGCGCTTGTCGGCTGGGTTTTCGGCTCGGGCGCGGCGATCGTGCTCTTCTTCATCTGTATGATCGGCGGCGGTGTGCTGGGTGTCGGCCGCCTCATCCGGGAATACGTCCTCTACATGCTCCAGGCGGGCCACATCGCGCTGATCACGGAAATCGTGGAGAACGGCAAGCTGCCGGCGGGCGTCTCCCAGACGCGCTGGGCGCGCGACCGGGTGATGCAGTATTTTCGGGAGGTGAGCGCGCTTGCGGCGGTCGATCTCTTGCTCGACGGCATTATCCGCTTGTTGAACCGGCGCCTCTTTAATGTGATGACGGCGCTTCCGATCCCGGGCATGGATGGCGTCGCGAAGATCGCCGGGAAAATCGTCGATTTCAGCCTCACCTACGTGGACGAGTCGGTCATCGCGCACACCTTCCGCACGAAAAACGAGAACGTGTTTGACGCCGCGAAGTCCGGTGTCGTGCTCTACGCGCAGTCCTGGCAGGCCATTCTGAAAAACGCGGTTGCCGTCACGCTGCTGAGCTACGTCTTCGGGATCGTGGCGTCCATCATCTTCCTCATTCCGCTCGGGCTGCTGGCGCTCCTGCTCCCGGAGACGTGGGTGGTCGCGAAATTCTTCCTCTTCGTGTTCGGGATCTTCCTGGGGGCGAGCGCGAAGTGGATCCTCTTCGATCCCATCGCCTGCACCTCCACGATTCTCACGTTCCTCAAGGAAAGCGAAGGCCAGGAGCCGAACCCGGAATGGGAAGCGCGCATCAGCGGGGTCAGCGACCAGTTCAACGAACTGAAGCGAAAGGCGTCGGAGCGCATGGCCGAGATGCAGGGAAGCGCAAACCCGCCGGAGCCCGCGCCGGACGAGGCGTAAGGCCGGCCCGCTCCTCATTCCACCGGGATGGGCGCGGCGTCGTCTCCTTCCATGGAGTACGGCAGCGTGAATACCCGGGTTCCGCCGGAATTCGTGAAGTGGATCCGGGACGGGGAAAACGCGCTCGAATCGGCGTCCGCCCAGAAGGCGTAGAAGGGATCGCGCGGGTTGTGGGGGCGGCGTATGTAGGAATGGTTGCCCGTGCTGTCGCGGGTGACCTGGCGTTCGAGCGCCCAGGTGGCGCCCGCGTCCGTGGAGGCCCAGAGCCCCACCTCGCCGCCGGTATGCCACGGCTGCGGCCCCGCCAGCGCCGGCGCGATGACGGTCCAGCGATCGCCCTCGATATAGAAACTGCCGGCATCGTAGTTGTGATCCGACTCCGTGACCGTACTGGTGGCCCATTCCCCGCCGGTCCAGCGCGTTACGCGCCATTCGCGCGGCCCGTTTTCGGGGCCCGGCTCGTGGCCCCGGCTGGTGAGGTAGAGGATCGCCGGCCGCCCGGCGCCGTCGAAGATCAGCTTCTGGATGTAGACGTTCCGGCCCTCGGATTCGTAGTCCAGCACCAGCGCGGGATTTTCCTTCTCCGCGAGCGGCGTCTCGACGGTCTCGCCCGACACCGTGGTCCAGGTGGCGCCGAAATCCGCCGTCTGGATGTAGTAGAGGTTGGTGCGCTTGTCGACGTTTCCGCCGGGGTGGTAGTTGAAGGCCGTGCCGGCCATCGCGCCGTGCAGGCGGCTCACTTCGTAATGGCCGCCGAATCCGGCGAGTTTCCGCTGCCCGCTCCACGCGCGCCCGTCCGGGCTGGTTTCCCAGTAGAGCTCCCGGCCCCGCGTGTACTTGGTGAGGAGGTGTAGAAAGCCGCGCCCGGGCACGGGCCAGACCTGGGAATAGGTCTGCTCGCGCTCGGCAATCTGCTCGAACTCCGCCACGGAATACGGCGCGGTCGCTCGGAATATCTGGCCGGGGCGGTGGCGGCCGCGGCCCGCGACAAAGACCCAGACGCGCCCGTCTTCGTCGATGGCGATACTGGCGTTGTCGTGCGGGTCGTCCACGCCGCGCTGGTCGCGCACGATGGTCGGCCTCGGCACGCGCCCCGTCGTGTGATCATAGTACGCCGCCATCGTGAGGAGATAGCGCTCCTCGGGGCTGGTCGTTCCCGAGTACACGAAAAAGGTCTTGTCGGCCTCGGGCGCATACACGGCCATCGGCGTCAGCGTGTGCGACCAGGCGAATGCCGATCCCGCCGAGTACTTGTCGCCGTATTCCCCCTGGATCTGGCCCAGCGTGAACCAGATGCCCCGGTATCCGTCCACCGTCCGGGTGTAGGTGTAGAAGCGCGTTTCCCGCGATTCGGTCTGCTCGCCGAGGGCCACCTCGATGCGCGCGGTATACGCGGCATCCGGCGCAAGATCGCGAAATACCCACGAGCGCCCGGGTGGGTCCCCGGCGCGCTCGAGCCGATCCGAAACGTCCGCGCCATTCAAGATAAGCCGGGCCTCCACCTCCGCCGAAAGTGCTTCCGGTACCGAGAACTGAAACCCCGCCGCCGGATCGACCAGGCCGCCCGCCGCAAAGGGCCTCGGGAACGTGATGGCCGGCGGTTCGGCACTGTGCGCGGCGAACGCGAGGAATCCAGCCAGGACAATGACGAGTGTAATAGCGCTGCAATTGGAATATTTCACGAAACGAAGCTTCCTTCGGATGGGTCGTTGGGATATGGTTCGGCGCGCGGGCGGCGCGATTTGCATGCTACCCGAGCCGCACGGGGGATGCAAGCTGTGCGCGCGCCGGGCACTCGAATTTGGACCTCGTGTACGAGCCGTTCGCCGTTCGAAACACCGCAAACCCGGGAAAAGGTGCGTGTTGGAGCGCCGGCATCCCTGCCGGCAAGGTCGGGGATTCGCCGCGGGGCAATCGTGACGACGGACCCAATGCGGCCATTTCGATGGAACAGACGCGGACGCCGGGGTATTATGGGGAGACGCGGGCCGCAGAATCGAGGGCGGCTTGATGGCAATCCCAACCTGAGGGCGTGGCATGGACTGGAAGAGCGATTGGCGGGAAGTGCTGGTTACGGAAGCAAAGTTTCTCATGCTGCGACCGGTGCGCCCCGATATGCGGCGCCTTGGGCGGCATTACCTGGCCTTTGGACTGGCGGCAACGTGGATAGCGGGTGTTGGGCGTTACTGGGACCACCCGAAAGCGCAGTGGTGGCAATACGCCGGGCTGGGATCGCTGGCCTATATTTTTGTGCTCGCGCTGATCCTCTGGCTGCTGATCTGGCCGCTGCGCCCGGCGAACTGGTCGTATGTCGGGGTACTGACCTTTCTGGGGATGACGTCGCCGCCGGCGATTCTTTACGCGGTCCCAGTCGAGCGGTTCATGAGCCTCGGCGCGGCGCAGAGCATGAACGTCGCTTTCCTGCTGGCCGTCGCGGTGTGGCGGGTGGTTCTGCTGGTGCTGTTCCTGCTGCGTTCGGCGCGCCTGAGTCCGGGCCTGGTGGCGATCGCGGCGCCGCTTCCGCTGGCGCTGATCGTAGCCGCGCTGGCGGTTCTAAACCTTGAGCATGTAGTTTTTGACTTGATGGCGGGAATACGACCGGAAGATCAATCCCCCCATGACGCCGCCTACAATGTATTGATTTTCATGACATTACTGTCCTACATCTCTTCGCCGCTGCTGCTTATTATGTATCTGGTGGCGATCGGCAAGGCCTGGACCGGACCCCGCCCGGTCGAGAGTGCTCCTCAAGAGGCGCTTGATGAAAGCGGGAGGACCCCGTGAAACTGGGCCTGATCGCCATGAGCGGCGTGCGGGTGCGAAACGCCGCGTTGCTGGAGCTGGGGCTGACCTTGCCGGGGTTCGTCGAGCGCAGCCGCGTTATCGCGTCGCTGCCCAGCCTGGCGCTGCTGACGCTGGCGGGCATGACGCCGCGGGCCTTCGACGTGACCTACGTGGAAGTTCCGGATCTTGAGGCCATACAGGAGCTTCCGGGAGACTTCGACGCCGTGGCGATATCGAGTTTTTCGGCAATGATCAAAGACGCCTACACGCTCGCGGACCGATATCGCGCGGCCGGCGCGAAGGTTATCCTGGGCGGACTTCACGTTACCGCGATGCCGGGGGAAGCGCGGCGGCACGCGGATGCAATCGTGATCGGCGAAGCGGAACCCGTGTGGACGAAACTCCTTTCGGATCTGTTACGCGGAGACCTGGCCCCGGTGTACGATGCGCGCGGCGTTGCGTTCAACCTCGCGGACGCTCCGATGCCGCGTTTCGATCTGCTCGACGTTGGCCGATACAACCGGTTGACCGTGCAAACCCAGCGCGGTTGCCCGTTCTCTTGCGAGTTCTGCGCCGCGAGCATCCGCCTGTCGCCGAATTTCAAGGTGAAGCCCGTGGAGAAGGTGGTTTCCGAAGTCCGCCGGATCAAGGAAATCTGGCGGCGTCCGTTTATCGAGTTGGCGGACGACAATACGTTCGCGAACCGGGCGCACGGAAGGCGGCTTGCGCGCGCGCTGGCGGCGGAGAATATCCGGTGGTTCACAGAAACGGATATCTCCATCGCGGACGACCCGGAACTGCTGGCAATCTTGCGCGACAGCGGCTGTGCGCAGGTCTTGATCGGGTTGGAATACCCAAACCGCGCTGGCGTCGAAGGCATCGAACAGAAGGCAAACTGGAAGGCGCGGCGGGCCGATCGCTACCTGGAAGCGATTGAACGCATCCAGTCGCACGGGATCAGCGTGAATGGATGCTTCATTCTCGGTTTGGACGGAACGGACGAGCGCAGTTTTGGCGAGGTGCTTGATTTCGTTGAGCGGAGTGGACTCTACGAGGTGCAGGTTACGGTGCAGACGCCTTTTCCGGGAACGCCGCTGTATGAACGCCTCCTGCGCACAGGCCGGCTGCTCGAACCGGAGGCCTGGGAGCGGTGCACCCTTTTCGATGTGAATTTTCGGCCGGATACGATGTCAGTAGCGCTTCTCGAACAGGGATTTCACCAATTGATCGCCGAAGTATATCGCGAAGATCGGGTGCGCGCCCGGCGGGCCGCCTTCAAACGAAGGCTACGCACCGTTTCGGGGCGACCAGGTGGTTGATTTCGCCATTCTGCGCTATACTGTGGGCCGGCCAGGAGTTACCCTTAGACCATGCGTAACAATCACGTCCGTCACCCGCGCGGCCTCTCCCGCCGCGAGGCGCTGAAAACCTTCGCGAACGGCTTCGGCATGCTGGGGCTGGCGGGCCTCCTCGCGCCCGGAACGGCGACCGGCGCGCCGGGGCATGTCGTCCCGCGCGCGAAGCGCATAATCTTCCTGTTCATGTCGGGCGGGCCGTCCCATGTGGACCTCTTCGACCCGAAGCCACGGCTTCAGGCGGAAAGCGGGCAGCCCCTGCCCTTCGCGAAGCCGGCGCTCGAGCGCACGAAGACCGGCAACCTGCTCGCCTCCCCCTGGACCTTCTCCCGGCACGGCGAAAGTGGCCTCGAAGTCAGCGAATTGCTTCCCCATACCGCGTCCTGCGCGGACGACCTCTGCGTCATCCGGTCGATGGTGGCGGACAACATCAACCACAACGGCGCGTGCCTCCAGATGAACACGGGCGAGCAGACCTTCTCGCGCCCGAGCCTGGGTTCGTGGCTCTTGTACGGCCTGGGGAGCGAGACGCAGGACTTGCCCGGCTTTGTGGTGCTCAGCCCCGCGCAGCCGGCCCAGGGCGCCCCGCTGTGGGGGTCGAGCTTCCTCCCCGCCGCCTACCAGGGCACGCTCGTGGCCGACCTCGACCAGCCGATCGCCAACCTGGCCAATGCGCGCTTTTCCCGGGACACGCAGCGCGCGCAGCTGGATATCCTCGAGGAGTTGAACCGGTCCCACGCCGCCGAACGCGCGGAGGACAGCCGCCTCGACGCGCGGATCGCCTCGTTCGAGCTGGCCTACCGGATGCAGCGCGAGGCCCCGGACGCCTTCGGCATCGCCGGCGAGTCGGAAGCCACAAAGAAGCTGTACGGCCTCGACGATCCGGTTACGGAGATCTTCGGCAAGCAGTGCCTGATGGCGCGGCGCCTGGCCGAACGCGGCGTGCGCTGCATTCAGGTCTACCACACGCAGACGTCAAAGCGCTCAAGCTGCCAGCTCTGGGATCAACACGGGGGCCTGCGCCAGGAGCTCGCGGCGAATTGTGCGGCGACGGACAAGCCCGTGGCCGGCCTGCTGAAGGATCTCAAGTCGCGCGGCATGCTGGACGACACCCTTGTGCTGTGGGGCGGCGAGTTCGGGCGCACGCCGACGGCGGAGGGCGACAACGGCCGCGAGCACCATCCCTTCGGGTTCACGATGTGGATGGCGGGCGGCGGCGTCCAGGGCGGGCTCGCCTACGGCGCAACCGACGAATACGGCTGGCACGCGGTGGACAAGAAAGTGCACGTGCACGATCTCCACGCCACGATCCTGCACCTCATGGGCCTCGACCACGAGCGCCTGACCTACCGCTATGCCGGCCGCGACTACCGCCTCACCGATGTGTACGGAAACGTCGTCCGGGACATTATTGCCTGAGCGACGCATCCGCCGCCGGAAGCCGCGTTGCGCTGGCCGAAACAATCGGGCGCTCGCATAGCAGGATCGTGGACATTCGAGTCCGCGGCAAAGTGGGCTCGGGACATAAAGACGCCCAGTACGTCTGGAATAGAAACCCGGCGTCACCAGAAGCGGAACGCATTGGGATGCGGAGCCACTTCGCAAGCGCATCGATCACGAGAAGTCTTGCCATGGTTCTGCCGCGGGCGGGAATGCCCGCGATCCTCTGAGTCGCGCCACGCATCCTGGGCGGATCCGGTGTTTGACATGTTCGGGGAAGAAGCATAGCATAGCCGTACTGGGCCGCAGGGAAACGAGGAAGGAACCACGGCATGGCGGAAATCCATGAAATCGCCCCGGATGTATTTCGCATCAGCGTCTACGTGAAGGACTTTGATCTCCAGTTCAACCATTTCCTCGTGCGGGACGAAGAGCCGCTGTTGTACCACGCGGGAATGCGCCGGATGTTCCCGGAGCTGCACGAGGCCGTTTCGCGCATTATCGATCCGGCGGACCTGCGGTGGATCAGCTGGAGCCATTTCGAGGTGGACGAGTGCGGCGGGCTGAACCACTGGCTGGATGCCGCGCCGAACGCCGTGCCCGCGTGCAGCCTGGTCGGGGCGATGGTCAACCTGAGCGATTTCTCCGATCGCCCGCCGAAGGGCCTGACGCGGGGCGAGGCGCTGGAAACGGGCAAGTACCGCTTCCGGTTTCATCCCACGCCGCACCTGCCGCACGGCTGGGACGCGGGTGTCCTGTTTGAAGAGACGCAGGGCATCCTCTTCTGCTCGGATCTCTTTCACCAGACCGGCGAACGCGAGGCGCTCATGGAGGACGCGAGCCTGCTCGAACGCACGCGCGACGCCATGGCGCACTACGAGGCCGGCCCGCTGATGGCCTACCTGCCCTACACCCCCAATACCAGCCGCCTGCTTGGCGAACTCGCGGGCTTTAATCCGCGGACGCTGGCCATCATGCATGGCTCCAGCTACACGGGCGACGGCGCGGCCATGCTGCGCGATCTCGGGCCGGTCCTCGAGGGCATCTACGGGGGGTAGAACGTGGCGTGGTTGATCATGGGGCGTTGCTTCGCCTATTGAGGGTGAAAAATGTACGGCGGCTTCGCCGCCTGGCAGGCGGGGACGCCCACCACGGCGCGTCTTCGACCTGCGCTCCCAGCCTTTGACGCTTCCTTGTTTACACGTGCTGTAACTTGGTTTGGATGGGACAGATATGGGGATGTTGAGGCGTGAATTTTCGGAGCAGGCTTCTCGCCTGTGATTGCGCGCCCCCCCAAAAAACCGGGGTTGCAATTTTCCGGCCGCCGTGTTACAAAAGGTGCAGCAGTGTTACCGGCCGCGAACAACGTCATCCGGCGCGCGGCCCAGCGTGAGGATCGCCATGCGCTCGAGCTACGCCTCCGAACAGCACGTTTGCACACTTTCGCCGCCCAGTGTGGTCCGGCTGCTCTGGCCGCACGCGGAGGCTACCGCCGAACGCGCGGTGGAGCGGCTCGGCGGGCCCCTGCGCCAGAGCAACCTGGAGCAATTTCTCCGGGACACGACCTGCCTGGGCTGTCCCACGTCGCTCTACTTCGATCCCGACACCGGACCCGTGGCCGAACCCGAGTTTTCCGAGGAGGAGGATGAGCGCCACTGCTGCCTTCACATTCACCCCCGGTACAGCGACTACCCCGAAGCGATCACCTATATCGTCGCGTACATGGCCGCGTCGATTATCTACGGCGATGACGCCGACCCCGCCCTGAAGGAACGGCTCGGGGCGAAACTCGTGCAGCAACCGCGGGAAGCCTTCGCGCGACGCATGAACGCCTGGGCCGAACTCCGCTGATCGCCGCCTGCGTACGGTTCAAGGGTTCGGTCGGTTTGAGGGGCCTCCTTTCCGCCTGCCATCGGCTCGATTTGGCCCGGGTGTTTTCGCTAAGGTAACCGCACGCCCGCGTTTCCCCCATATTCCCCGTGTTAACCCTGGAAAGCATCTTCCCATGGATGGCAAAGCCCTCAAACAGGCCCTCCGCGCCGGCAGGCGCGTCTACGGCACCTGCGTGGTGTCGCCGTCGCCGCTCTGGCCCGCGATGATCGCCGGTACCGGCCTCGATTTCGTCTTCATCGACACCGAGCATATTCCCCTGGAGCGCGCCGAAGTCTCCTGGATGTGCCAGACCTTCAGCGCGCGCGGGCTCGCGCCGATCGTCCGCATTCCGCTCCCCGATCCCTATGAGGCCTGCAAGGTGCTCGACGGCGGCGCGTCCGGCGTGGTGGCGCCTTACCTGGAGCGCGTCTCCGACGTGCAGGCGCTGCGCGGCGCGGTTAAGTACCGCCCGCTCAAGGGGCAGCGCCTCGATCGCGTGCTGGCGGGCGAGCCGCTCGATGATACCCTGGCGGCCTACCTCGGCAACTACGCCGCCGACAAGCTCATGATCGTGAACATCGAAAGCGTGCCCGCCATCGACGCGCTGGACGATATCCTGTCCGTGCCGGATATCGACGCGCTGCTCGTGGGCCCCCACGATCTTTCCATCAGCCTGGGGATCCCGGAGCAATACCAGGACTCGCGCTTCACCCGCGCCATTACGACCATCATCGAAAAGGGCCGGGCGAAGGGCGTGGGCGTCGGCTTCCACTATTCCTTCGGCATCCAGGACGCCATCGCCTGGGCGCGCGCCGGGGCGAACTTCATCGTCCACAGCACGGACTACTTTCTGGTGCGCGACGCGCTCCGCCAGGACCTCGACCGCTTCCGCGACGCCCTGGGCGAGGAGCGGAGCGGCCCCGGGCGCGACGAGACGGTCGTGGTATAGCGCCCCAGGGCAATCGCATTTAAACTTCCAACTCGAGCCGAGCGCCACATGAACCACCTTCAATGTTATAAAGGGCGCGTGTTGGAGCGCTGGCATTTCGCCCGCGGCGAATCCCTGACCTTGCCGGCACAGATGCCGGCGCTCCAAAACGTTCACTATCGTTGATTCAAGGTTCCAAATCGACTCAAGTTTACGGCCCATCCGGTTTGAGCGTACGGGATTATTCATAGGCGCTTCTCCGTGCCCGAATTATCCGGAACCGTCGATGTAAGCCGGTTGGGGCCTCTGTTGGTGAAATCGTATCGACTGGCCTTTCGGCCCGAAGGGCCAGTGCAGCTCCCAGCCCCGGGCAACGCCCGGGGAATACGGGGACACCACCTTCCCCGCCCTGAAAGGGCAGCGCAGTGGTGAGCCGGTCCAGCGCTTCTGAATTTCAACTGCGCTGCCCTTTCAGGGCGTATAAGAAACCCACCGCTCAACCCCTGGGCGTTGCCCAGGGCTGAAAACTGCGTTGGCCCTTCGGGCCGAAAGAGTGCGTTGGCATCCAGTTCTGCTGCCGAAAATACGGCCTGCACCACAGACAAGGTTTAAGGAATCTCGTATCCGCTCATAGCGTCGCCGCTCGGAAATGAGAACCGAGTAATCTACCCTTAGCCGTCATCGTTGCCGAAGCACCTTCAAACCGGATGAGCCAAATTTACGCCCATATACCGAGATCGAGTATAAATGCGATTGCCCTGTATAGCGCCGGGCCCGGTTATACGCCGGCGCGCCGGGGATGCTACCATACCCGCTTTGCCGTCCGGCCCGCGCGGGCCCGGGACGGATCCAGGCGGGTCGGGATCAGGAAAGTCACACCACCGGAATGCAGCACGGAGATTCAGCGGAATTCATCCGCATCAAGGAAGACGCCGAGCGCGTCAGGAATTGGAAACGCTGGGGGCCCTACCTGTCCGACCGGCAATGGGGCACCGTGCGCGAGGATTACTCGCCCGATAGCGAGGTATGGACCCATTTCCTGCACGAGCACGCGCGCAGCCGCGCCTACCGCTGGGGCGAGGACGGCCTCCTTGGCATCAGCGATCGGCAGTGCCGCCTCTGCTTCGGCCTGGCCCTCTGGAACGGGCGCGATCACATCCTCAAGGAGCGCCTCTTCGGCCTGACCAACGGCGAGGGGAACCACGGCGAGGACGTGAAGGAGTGTTACTACTTCCTCGAAGCCACGCCCACGCACTCGTACCTGAAGGCGCTCTACAAATATCCGCAGGCGCCGTTCCCTTACGAGGAACTCATCGCGGAAAACGCGCGGCGGACCCGCCTGGAACCCGAATACGAGCTGATCGACACCGGCATCTTTGACGATGGCGCCTATTTCGATGTCTTCGTCGAATACGCCAAGGCCGACACCGACGACATCCTGATCCGGATTACCGTGGAGAACCGGGGCAACCAGCCGGCGGACATCCACGTGCTGCCCACGGTGTGGTTCCGAAACATCTGGCGATGGGGCGCCGAACACGAAAGCGGAAAGGCGAAGCCGAAGCTGTGGCGCGAGGGCCCCGGCGCCATCGGGTCGGAGCACGAGACCCTGGGGCGCTTCCGCTTTGCCATCGACGACGCCGAGGGCCCCGTGCCCCTGATCTTCACGGAGAACGACAGCAACCGTTCCCGGCTCTTCGGGGTGCCCAATGTAACGCGCTACGTCAAGGACGCGTTCCATGACTACGTTATTGCGGGCCGCGAGGCCGCCGTAAACCCGGAGGAGCGCGGGACCAAGGCGGCGGCGTGGTTCCGCAAGACGCTCCCGGCCGGCGGGTCGTGGCGCATTCAGGCGCGGCTTTACGCGGATCGGGAGACCGCGGAACCGCACTTCGGCCCGGCCTTCGACGCGTGCTTCGAACAGCGCCAGGTGGAGTCCCGCGCGTTTCACGAGGCCCACATGCCCGACGGCATGCCCGAATCATCCCGCCCGGTGCTCATCCAGGCGCGCGCGGGCCTGATCTGGTCCAAGCAATTCTACAACTACGTGGTGACCAACTGGCTCGAGGGCGACCCCAACTTTCAGAGCCCGCCCGCGTCCCGAAAGAAGGGGCGCAACAGCGAATGGAAACATCTGCACGCGCGCGACATCCTCTCCATGCCCGACACGTGGGAGTATCCGTGGTTTGCGGCGTGGGATACGGCGTTCCACATGCTGCCCTACGGGGAAATGGATCCCGGCTTCGCCAAGAACCAGCTCGAATTGTTCCTGCGCGAGTGGTACCTGCACCCGAATGGCCAGATACCGGCCTACGAGTTTAACTTCAGCGATGTGAACCCGCCCGTGCATGCCTGGGCCTGCTGGCGCGTGTTCAAAATGACCGGGGAGCGCGGCCACCGCGACCGGCAGTTTCTGGAGCGCGTTTTTCACAAGCTGCTCATGAATTTCACCTGGTGGGTCAACCGGAAAGACCCCCACGGCAACAACCTCTTCTCCGGCGGCTTCCTGGGGCTCGACAACATCGGGGTCTTCGATCGCTCCAAGCCCCTGCCGATGGGCGGTGAACTCGAACAGGCCGATGGCACGGCCTGGATGGCCTTCTATTGCTCGACCATGCTCGCCATGTCGCTCGAACTGGCCTGGAAAAACCCGGCCTACGAGGATATCGCCTCCAAATTCTTCGAGCATTTCGTCCACATCGTGGATGCGATGAACCACCTTGGCGAAAACGGCCTGTGGGACGAGGAGGACGGCTTCTACTACGATCAGGTGTACGCCGGCGGGCACGCCACGCCCATACGCGTACGCTCGCTGGTCGGCCTCATTCCGCTGCTTACCGTGGAGGTGCTCAAGGGCGAGCAAATCGAGAATCTGCACGGATTCCGCAAGCGCCTCGACTGGTTCCTGAACAACCGGCGCGATCTCCACCGCACGACGACCTACCTGGAGCGCCGCACGCGCCCCGACGGGAAGCGCTGGGAATTGCTGGCCATTCCCACACGCGATCGGCTCCTGCGCATACTGGCCTACATGCTCGACGAAAACGAGTTCCTCTCTCCGTACGGGATCCGGTCGCTCTCGCGCGTGCACGAGAAGGCGCCGTTCACCTACACGGATCCCGCATCCGGCAATTCCTGGACGGTGGCCTATGTGCCCGGCGAGTCCGATTCGGGCATGTTCGGCGGGAATTCCAATTGGCGCGGGCCGATCTGGTTCCCGCTGAACTACCTCCTGATCGAAGCGCTGGAACGCTATCACTACTTCTACGGCGACGACCTGAAGGTGGAATGCCCGACCGGCTCCGGTAACTACATGAACCTGCTTGAGGTGGCCCGCGAGGTCGCGAGCCGCCTGATCCGCTTGTTCAAGCCGGACGCGACGGGCGCGCGGCCCGCCCACGGCGGAGACCGGCGCTACGCCGAGGACCCGCACTGGAAGGACCTGATCCTCTTCTACGAATACTTCCACGGCGAGACGGGCGAGGGTCTAGGCGCGAGCCATCAGACCGGGTGGACCGCGCTCGTGACGCGCCTCATGACGCGGCACGATCTCAGCGCCGAGTCCGCCGCCGGAACCGATTAGTGGTCGAGTTGTTTTTCAGCGGCTGGCCATGCCGCGGAAAGGAGCGCCCATGCGCGGAATTACTGGAGCCCTGGTCCTGCTTGCCCTCGCCGCGGCCTGTTCGTTGCCCGTGATGGCGAATGCGCTGCACGCCGGGGCCGCTTCGGCGATCGTCTCGCCGCCCCCGGGCGCCTTCATCGCCGGGGACGCCCGAAACCGGCGCTTCGCCGGCGTGCATGATGATCTCTTCGCGCGGGCGGCCGTGATCAGCGATGGCGCGCGGGACCTGGCCCTGGTCGTGATCGACTGCATCGGCATGCTGCATCCCGACATTGAGCAGATCCGCGTGCGCGCCGCCGCGCACGCGGGACGGGCCGGCCTCACCCCGGAGCGCATTGTGGTTTCCTCGACGCACACCCACTGCGGCCCGGACGTGGTGGGCATCTGGGGGCCCGACGAAGTGACCAGCGGACGCGATGCGCTGTACATGGAGCGGCTGATCGACGCGGCGGCGGATCAGATCGTGCTCGCCGCCCAGCGCCTGCGGCCGGTTACCGCGCGGTGGGCCGCCGCCGAAGGCGATCACGAATGGGTGGAAAACATCTGCGAGCCGGAATTGCTTGATCGCACCCTCAGTATCATGCAGTTTGTCGGCGAAGACGGCGCCACCGTCGCGACCCTGACCAACTTCGCCTGCCACCCGACCGTCATGGATGGCGTCACCGATCAGGTCTCGTCCGATTATGTCGTCGGTTTCTACCGCGCCATGTCCGAGGCGCTCGGCGGAGAGCACCTGTTCCTCCAGGGCGCGATCGGCGGCTGGGTGCAGCCCGTGAAGGAGGGCCGCGGTTTCGCGCTCGCGGACCAGTACGGCGCCTCGGTCGCGGCGTCGGCCCTCGATGCTCTGAAATCCGCGGAGTCCGCCGATGCCGCGACAATCGAGTTCGCCAGCCGCAAACTCGAACTGCCACTGGAAAATGAAGGCTTCAAAGCGCTTGAATCCATCGGCGTGCTCACTCGGGGCAGCACGGAAACCATCCGGACGGAAGTCGCCTGGTTCCGGATCGGCCCGGTGCAGTTCGCCACGCATCCGGGGGAGACGTCGCCGATGTATTCGCTCCAGACCCGCGAGTTGATGGGGGAGGGGCCGCATTTCATTCTCGGCCTGACGCTCGACGCCCTCGGCTATATCCTGAAACCCGACTACTTCACCGATGCCGGCCGAAAGTACGCGGAATACCTCACCAGCATGTCCGTGGGGCCCGAAACCGGGCCGCGCATGATGGACGCGCTCAAGGCCATCATTCCGCCGGCCCCGAAACCCTGAATCCTAAGCGCAAGGAAACCATGTCCCCATGACCGGCGCGGAAAACATATCCCGCTATACCACCTCCGGCGGCGTCGAGGTTTACAAGTTCCCCGTTGACGCCTTTGAGAACCACGTCACCAACTGCTACCTCGTGCTGGCGGATGCGCTGACGCTGATTGATTGCTCTTCCGCCATCGATGACGCCAACGGATCCCTGGAGCGCTGCTTCGAGCGCGCCCGGAGCGAGTTCGGATTGACCGCGTCCCTCCGAGACGTGGACCGCCTCATTGTCACCCACGGGCACATCGATCACTTCGGCGGCGCCAACTACGTGCTGGAGCAGTCCGGCGCCGAAATCGCCATCCACGCGCTCGATGTATCCACGATTCAGAACTTCGAAGAGCGCACGATCGTCGCGGCGAAGGACCTGCAGATCTTCCTGGAGCGGTCGGGCGCGCGCGCGGAGATGGTGCGCGCCATGCTGGAGATGAACCGCTGGTCGAAGGGGCTCTTCAAGCCGGTAAAGGTGGACCGGGCCCTCCGCGAAGGCCCCATGCCGGACGGCCCCTTCACGATTTTTCACGCGCCGGGCCATTGCCCCGGACAGGTTTGCCTGTTGCTCGACGATATCCTCTTCACGGCGGACCATGTGCTCGACCGGATCACGCCGCACCAGTCGCCGGAGTTCATTACGCGGAATATGGGCATCGGCCACTATTTCGAGGCGCTGAAGAAGGTGCGTGAGGTGGACGGCGTGCGGATCGGCCTGGGCGGCCATCTCGGCGACATCCCGGATGTGCGCCAGCGCATCGACGAGACGATCGCGTTCCACGAACGCCGCCTGGAGAAAACCCTCGCGATCTGCCGGGAACCGCGCACCTTGGCGGAAGTCTCTATCGAGCTGTTCGGCCCGCGCGAGTCCTACCACATTCTCCTGGCGATCCTGGAGTCGGGCGCGCATGTGGAATACCTCTATGAGCGCGGCCTCCTCGAAGTCGTGAACCACGAGGCCATCGAGCACGCGTCCAATCCCGTGCTGGTGTACCAGGCCGTATGAGCGAGCCGCCGCCCAACAGCCCGCCGGAAAGGCCCCGCCGGCGCCGGAAGGACACGCCCTGGTCGCGCAAGCGGCGGCGCCTGCTCCTTATCGGCGGATGCCTTCTGCTGCCGTTGGTACCCGCCGTCGTGCTGCGCCTTGGCCTGGCCCGGGAGGCCCGGGATCTCGTTGCGGCCGCGGAGGCCCGGGGAATTCCGGTGACCGCCGAAGCCCTCAACGCCCGGCTTCCCGTTTTCGACCCGGAGGATCAGGAGAATATCGCCGCGCGCTACCTCGCCGCCGCGCGCGCCTATACGCCACCGCCCGGCGGTGAGCCCGTTTCGCTGCCGTTTTTTAGTGGGACGACGCTCGCGCCGCCCGCCGCCCTGGAACCGGAGCAGCGCGATCTCCTGTCGGCCCACATCGAGGCGAACACGGCCGTAATCGACGATCTCCTCACGATCAACGCCGCGGGCCCGGCCCGATACCTCGACTCCTATCCGCTTTCGCGGCGCGATCGCCTTTTGCATCTCCAGGCTGTCCATCCGCTCGTTTCGTTGCTCTGCGCCGCGTCGCTGCTGCACGCCGAGGCGGGGGAGGGGGACCGCGCCATCGCCGCGCTGGACGCCGCCGCCGGGTTGACGCGATCGCTGGAGCACGATGGCCTCCACATTGGACTCTTGTTTCAGTGGTCTATGGAAAGGACGATAATCGATGCGCTGGAGTATGCCCTGTGGCGCACGCCGCCCGATCCGGACCGCCTGGAGGACTTTGCGCGCCAGTTCTCCGTGGCCGCGCGCGAGGCCCGCCTGCGCCAGGTGCTGGAGACGGAACTCGGCCTCTTCGTGGCGCGTATTCGCGAGGGTAGAAGCGGCGGATTCGGACGCCGCGCGGTGTTGTCGGCCGGCGTGGGGGACGTGAACCTCCGCGAGGCGCTGGTGGCGGGGGAGTGTTTGCTCGCCTGGCCGGAGGCTGATTTTGAAGGACGCCAGGCGCTGGAGGCGCACTACGCCAGTCGCAAGAAGGCCTGGGAGCGGCGTCCGCTGTTGCACGCCACCCTGCTCCACTTCGGGCCGCCGGACGAATGGGCGCTGTTCCGGCTTGGGCTGGATCGGGCCGCGGTCGTGGAGGTGGCGCTCGCCGCGTTCCGTTATCGGCATGCCCACGGCCGTCTCCCGGCATCGCCCGCCGACCTCGCGCCCGCGTATCTCCCCGCAATTCCCCGGCTCGCGAGCAACGATGAGGAGCCCATCTTCGAGCCCATCGACGGCGGCATAACGGTGCGCGATCCAGGCCCGCTGGACGAGCCAATCCAGTTTTTCCTCGGAGGCTGAGCGCGGAGGGACTTTGGCATTCCCGCCCGAAATTTCGCCCCCGCACCTCCCGGATCCACCCCTCGGATTGGCATCCCGCCCGAACCTTCAACGTGCGCCAACGTGGCTTGGGCTTCCAGCCTGAGACAACGTGTGCGGTTTATTCAACCGGCCCATGAACGCTACAAGTAGAGCCACGGAATCTCCGTAGAGAAGAATCATTTCATCATTCGTACTACTATCCGTCATTACCTTGCTTTTTTAGAAAGTATATTGGAGAGTCAGCCGGTATTGCATTCATACAAAAGGGGTTGTGTAGCCAAAGTGCGGTTTCGAGATTCGGCCCCGTCTATCGGTAAAGCCTTCAGAAAACGCCCCGAAGGGGCACGGCAGCTTAGAGCCCCGGGCAACGCCTGGGGTTAACGGAATAGGTTTCCTGTAAGCCCTGAAAGGGCGGCGGGGTTCTTGCTCGTACGCTGAACTGTGCTGCCCTTTCAGGGCGAATCAAAACTACACCACGCTTTTCCCTGGGCGTT
>JAHBVV010000050.1 GCA_019637335.1 Candidatus Hydrogenedentota bacterium
AGAAGGGAGAAGGGAGAAGGACGCTTTGGGTCTTGTGGCTTGTCTTGCCGCGGAATGTTCGCGATCCTGGCGCCTTCGGCGCGTTGGCGAGGGTTGGGGGAACATGGCGATTTCCGGCTTCCGCGTGGCCGCGGCGGGTGTAATTGGCCCGGTTTTGTGTTAGACTTCCGCGCTATGACCGACCACAAGCCCGTTATTGTTCAATCCGACCGATCCATCCTGCTCGAGACCGATGGGCCCGCGTTTGCGGAGGCCCGGGACTGCCTGGCGGCGTTCGCGGAGCTCGTTAAGTCGCCGGAGCACATTCACACGTACCAGATCACGCCGCTTTCGCTGTGGAACGCGGCGGCGGCGGGGATGTCGGCGCGGGACGTGCTGGAGGGGCTGGACGCGTACAGCAAATATGACATTCCGCAGAACATCACGGCGGAGGTGGAGGAACAGATCGGGCGCTACGGGCGGCTGAAGCTGTACAAGGAGCCGGACACCGAGCAGCTGGTGATCGAATCCGAGGATTCCCTGCTGATCATGGAAATCCTCAACCAGAAATCGGTGCAGCCGTATGTGACGGGATCGCCGGACATGAAGCGCATCTTCGTGAAGCCGGCGGATCGGGGCAACGTGAAGTGCGCGCTGACGAAGCTGGGCTTTCCGGTGGAGGATCTGGCGGGCTACGCGGATGGCGCGCCGCTCGACGTGGAATTGCGGGAGGCCTGCCTCTCCGGGCGTTCGTTTGACCTGCGCAAGTACCAGCGGGAGTCCGTGGATGCGTTCTACGCGGGCGGTTCGAACCGGGGCGGGAGCGGGGTGGTGGTGTTGCCGTGCGGCGCGGGGAAGACGGTGGTGGCGATCGGCACGCTGGCGACGGTGAAGACGCACACGCTTATCCTGACGACGAACACGGTGGCGCTCCGGCAGTGGAAGAGCGAACTGATCGACAAGACCACGCTGACGGAAGACGAGATTGGCGAGTACAGCGGCGAGACCAAGACGATCAAACCGGTGACGCTGGCGACGTACCAGGTGCTGACGTACCGGAAGAGCAAGGACGGCCCGTTTCTCCATTTCGATCTGTTCGACAAGGGGCAGTGGGGCCTGGTGATCTACGACGAGGTGCACCTGTTGCCGGCGCCGGTGTTCCGCGCGACGGCCTCGTTGCAGGCCCGCCGCCGCCTGGGCCTGACGGCGACGCTGGTGCGGGAGGATGCGCGCGAGGATGATGTCTTCAGCCTGATCGGGCCGAAGAAGTATGACGTGCCGTGGAAGGTGCTGGAGAAGCAGGGCTGGATCGCGACGGCGATCTGCACGGAGATCCGCATTCGCCTGCCGGAGCATGAGCGGTACAACTACGCGATCTCGCCGAAGCGGACGAAGTTCCGGATCGCGTCGTGCAACCCGGAGAAGATCCGGATGTGCGAGTTGCTGATCAAGCGCCATGCAGACGACAACGTGCTGATCATCGGGCAGTATCTGGACCAGCTCAAGGAGTTGTCGAAGGAGTTTGACGCGCCCATTATTACGGGCAAGACGCCGAATGGCGAGCGGGAAAAACTGTATCAGGCGTTTCGCACGGGCGAGGTGAAGCTGCTGATCGTCTCGAAAGTGGCCAATTTCGCGATCGACCTGCCCGACGCGAATGTGGCGATCCAGGTGTCGGGGACCTTCGGCAGCCGCCAGGAGGAGGCGCAGCGGCTGGGTCGTATCCTGCGGCCGAAGAGCGACGAGAATGTGGTGGCGCGGTTCTACTCGCTGGTGTCGCGGGATACGTGCGACCAGGATTATTCGGTGAAGCGGCAGCTGTTTCTGACGGAGCAGGGGTATCGGTATGAGATCCGGACGGAGGAGCAGTTGACAGTTGATGGTTAGGCTGTAGGCTGTAGGCTTTAGGCTTTAGGACAGCAGGGACAGCAGGGACTACGGGTTCGGCAGGGAGGTTGCATGGCGGGACGGCGGCTAATCCAGATTGTGACGGGACCGAGCGGCAGCGATCGGGCGTCGCGGATCGATGAATTGCTTCGCGAGGCCGGCGATCGGGCGCGGTTGCTGGTTCCTTCGCGGATGCAGGCGCGGCAGCGGCGGGAACGTTTGCTGTCGGTTCCGGGGTGTCCGGGGGCCTGGGGGATGCCGGTGTGGTCGCTGACGGATTTTGCGTACGCGCTGCTTGATCGGGAGGGGGTGGTGGTGTCGCGGCTGGAGTCGACGTACCAGCGCACGCTGATCATGGCGCGGTGTCTGGAGGCACTTCGCAAAACGATGCCGGAGACGAAACTGGCGGATATTGAACCGACGCCGGGGCTCCTGCGGCACCTGATCGCGGCGATCAATGCGATCAAACAAGCGGCTATAGAACCGGAGGAGTTCGCCACGCGGATCGCCTCGGCAACGTGGCAGTCTCCCCTGGACGAGGGGGTGGCGGCGCTGTACCGGCTCTATCAGGAGGCGCTGCTTTCCAGTAACCTGTACGACGTGGCGGGGCTGTACTGGCGGGCGGATCTCGTGGCGCGGGCGTCGCGTCCGCGCCTGCTGGAGGGCGTGGATACCCTGCTGCTGGACGGCTTCGACGACTTTACGCCGTCCGAGTTTCGCCTGCTGGAATCGCTTTTGGGCCATGTGGCGCATGGGACGATCGGGCTGAATCTGGACAGCGCGCCGGACCGGCAGGACCGCTACGCGCTGCCGCTGAACACGCTGCGCCAGATCCAGGAGCGGTTTGACGGCGAGGTGATCGTTTGCGCGGCCCCGGAACCGCGAACCTACGCGGAGTTTGCGGCGCGCCACGTTTTCTGGCGTGACGAACCGCGGCTTCCGGAGGGACTTCGCGCGAATCTGGCGATTGTGCCGTGCAGCGACGCGATTCACGAGATTGAAACCATCGCGCGCCGGATCAAGCGCCTTATCGTGGACGAGGGGGCGACTCCGGGCGACATTGCGGTGATTTACTGGAGCGTCGAGGGCGTTGCGGCCGCGGTGCGGGGGACCTTTGACCGCTTCGGGATACCCTGCCAGATCCAGGAGGACCGACCGCTCTCCCAGACGGCGACGGGCCGGGCTATCCTGGGGATTACGCCGGGGCTGGGCGAATGGGGGCGGGAAGCCGTGATCGAGCTGTTGATGGCGCCGTGCCTGCGCGGGCTGCTCTGGGCGGAAACCGAGGGGGCGGGCGACACGGCGGGCGCGGTTCCCTTCTATTTTCGGCGGGCGCAGGTGCTCCGGGGCTACGACGACACCGTGTTCCGGCTGACGCGGCTGCGGGAACAGGCCCGGCGCAACGAGAGCCAGGACGCGCGGACCTTGCTTCACCGGCGTCCGGATGCGGTTGCGGAGATCGACGCGGTATTGCGCGCGCTGGAGCGGCTGCGGTTCCTGCCCGACCGCCTGCCCGCTGAAGGGAGCGCGCTGGAGCATGCGGCGGCCATTGACGGCTTGATCGACGCGTTCTCAGTTCCCGCGGACACGGCGCCGTTGGAGGCGGCCGCGGCGGCGGGCATCCGCGGGCTGCTGGAATTGCTCGCGGACGAGGGCGGGGATGCGGCGTGTTCGCGCGAGGACTTCTGCGCCCGGTTCGCGCGGGGGATGGAAGAGCTTACGTGCGCGGCGCCCGGGGAGCCCGGCGGGGTCAACGTGCTGCACGCGGACGGGGCGCGAAACCGGCGTTTTGCGCATGTGTTTGTCGCGGGCCTGATGGAGGGCCAGGCCCCGGCGGCCCCGGCGACCAACGCGGTGTACCCCGAGCATGATCGCGAGCGGCTCTTGGCGGTGGGGATCCCGCTGGAGACAAACCAGGACCACCACGCGCGCCAGCGCATGCTTTTCGGACATGTACTGGAATGCGCGGTGCACACGCTGACGCTCTCGTGGCCGCTGGCGCAGGATTCGGGGCGCGAGTCGGGGCCGAGCCCCTTCCTCACCGATGTGCGCGAGCTGTTTCCGGAGTCCGCCGGGGTGGTGGCGCCGTATCCGCGGGCGGACAGTTTCCTGCCCGAGTCCGAGGACATCGCGTCCGCGCACGACGCGGCCTGCCGGGCGCTGTACGACACGCCCGCGCTTGCGGCTGCGTTTGCGGACGAATGCGCGCCCTGCCAGGCGGGTGTCGCGGTGGAGGCGGAGCGGCATTCGGAGGCCGACTTCGGCGCCTACGACGCGGTGCTTCGGGATGCGGAACTGGCGGGCGCGATGGCGAAGCACTACGGCGTTCAACACGAGTTCAGCGTGGCCCAGCTTGAGACGTACCTGTCGTGCCCGTTCAGCTTCTACACCCAGCGCATCCTGCAACTGGACGACACCGAACCGCCGGATGGATCGGTGACGCCGCTGGAGCACGGCAGCCTGCTGCATGATGTGCTGGAGCGGTTCCATGGGCGCTTTGCGGGGCGGCATATCCGGGATATTGGCCTGGCCGAGGCGCTGGCGGCGATGGACGAGGCGCTGGAGGAATCCTTTACGCCCGAGCGTTGGAGCGCCTCGGCGGCCCCGCGCGCGGCGGTGGCGGCGGAGAAGTGCTTTGCGCGCGCGTGCCTCCGGCGCTATATCCGGGCGGAGTATGCGCTGGAGGAGGAGGCGGCGTGGAAGCCGATGTATTTCGAGACGGCCTTCGGGCGGGCCTGCCGTGACGAGGGGCCGCCGCCCAACACGCGCGCGAGTTTCGTGATGGAAACCGCGGCGGGGCCGGTGCGCTTTACCGGGAAGATCGACCGGATCGACTGTGACGGCGATCGCGCGCGGATCATCGACTATAAGTCGGGGCAGCCGCCCGCCGCGCGGGACATCGTGTTGGGGAACAACATCCAGCTTTCGGTATACGCGGAGGCGGTGGAGCGGCTCCTGCTTCCGGATCACGCGTGTGTCGAGGCGCGGTATCTCGCGGTGGGTCGCAACAAGCGGCAGGAGGCGCTGGGCGTCGACCGGTCGGACCGGGGCTGGCCCGACCGCAAGGCGAACATGGACGCCGCCATCAGCAGCGCGGTAGAGCATATACGGGAGGGCTACTTTCCGCCCATCCGCGCGGGGAAGTCGTGTTATGGCTGCGGCCACGCGCGCGCCTGCCGCCACGAGGAAGCGCGGATCGCGCGGAAACAGGGCGTATCCTTGCCCGATGAGGAGGAGAGCGATGTCGGTTGAGTGTATAGAGTTGACAGAGTGGACGCGTTGGACAGAGTGGACGGATCCGCCCGATGGGTCCTACGGTTCCTATAGCTCTCATCGGTCCATCCGCCCACCATCCACGAACTGTGACTCCAACCATCAACCGATAACCTATAACCTGTAACCACCAACTCCGCCATGAACTACACGCGAGAACAACAACAGGCCATAGAATCCGAGGCGCGGTATCTTTGTGTGGATGCCGGTGCGGGCTCGGGGAAGACCCGGGTGCTTGTGGATCGGGTTGCGCATTTGTTGCGCCAGGGGCGCGCGTCGCTGGAGGAGGTGGTGGCGATTACGTTTACGGAGAAGGCGGCGCTGGAAATGAAGGAGCGGCTCCGGAAGGCGTTCCGTCAGGCGGCTCCGCGCGATGACCCGGCGGCGTTCAGCTTCTGGCGGGACCTGGAGCGGCGCGTGGACACGGCGCAGATCACGACGATCCACGCATTCTGTTCGCGGATCCTGCGGGACAACGCGCTGTTTCTCGGGCTGGATCCGGATTTCGCCATGATATCGGACGCCGAGAACGCGATCATGATGGAGCGTTGTATCGACGAGGTGCTTCACGGGCTCATCGACCGGGAGGATCCGGGGGCGCTCCGGCTGGCGTCGGAGTTTTCGCTTCACCAGCTTCACGGGCTGTGTCACGAGCTGCTGATGGCGCGGGGGGTGGTGGATCGTATCCGGCGCGCCGGCGGGCTGGAGTCGCCGGAGGCGCTCCGGGCGACGTGGGCGGCGGCCGCGGAGGCGGAGCAGGCGCGCTTTGTGCGCGAGCTGGGCAAGAACGCTTCCGCCATCGCGCTCCAGCATGCACTGTTGCGGTACGAGGGCATCTGCGACGACCCGGAGGAGAACCGGGAGTTGTGGCGGCTGAACATGCTGGAGGGCCTGGCGGCGTTGCAGCGGGACGTGCCCCGGGATGAAGCCGAGGCGGCGCTGGCCCTGATTCTTGAGAAGCCTCCGGGCCGCGCCAATGGGAAGCGGTGGCCAGACCGGGACGCCTTCGACGCGCTGGGTAAGGACCTGACCAAGGTCAAGAAGTTCATCGAAACCGCCATTGAACTGAAGGAAATTGATCTGGATCTGCTGTCGCTTTCCGCGCAGCTCACCTTCGACCTGCTGGAGGTCGACGCGAAGGTGAACGGGGCGTTTGAGTCCGCCAAGCGCGCGGCGAGCCAGCTCGATTTCGACGATCTCATTCTGCTGGCGCTGCGGGTGCTCCGGGAGAACGAGGGGCTTCGCTCGCGGACGGCGGGGCGGATCAAGTACCTGCTGCTGGACGAATTTCAGGATACCGACGGACAGCAGCTGGAGATTGCGCGGCTGCTGCATGGGGAATCGCCCGGTCCCGCGCTGTTTATCGTGGGCGATCCGAAGCAGTCAATCTACTACTTTCGCGGCGCGGAGGTGGAGATATTCCGGGGCGAGCGCGAAGAGGCCGAGGAGCTGGTGGGATTGGACCGGAACTTCCGGTCGCTTCCCGGCGTGCTCGATTTCGCGAATGACTTCTTCGAGGAATCCAACCTGCTTTGCGCCGTGGAGCGTTACCGCCCGATGGCGGTGCAGCGCCCGGCGGACGCGCAGGCGCGCGTGGGGTTTGTGGTGAGCGCGGCGCCGGCGGATGTGGATCCGAAGAAGTGGGCGATGGAGGAATACCGCGCGGCGGAGGCCGGCCAGATTGCGGGGGAGATCGCGCGGCTGTGCGGGGGCGGCGCGGAGGCGATCGTGCACGATGAGCGCACGGGCGCGGCGCGGCCCGCGTCATATGGGGATATCGCCCTGCTATTCCGGAAGACGACGAGCATCGGGCTGTACGAGGAGGCGCTGCGCAAGGCGGGGATACCGTATGTGGTCGTGGCGGGCGCGGGTTTCTACGAGCGCCAGGAGGTGGTGGACGTCATTAATGTGTTGAAGGTGCTGGCCGATCCGTGGAACGAGCCGGCGCTTCTGGCTTACCTGCGGGGGCCGATTGTGGCGCTGCCGGACGATGACATCGTGCGGATCTGCAACCACGGCGCGCTGGCCGAGGCGCTGATCGGCGATGCGCTTCCCGAGGGGCTGGCGCATCCGGAGCGCCTCGATCGCGCGCGTTCGATCTACGCGCGGCTGTGCGCCGGGCTGGACGGCCCGCTCTCGGACCTGGTGGACCGCACGATCATCGAGACCGGGATCGAGCCCATACTTCTGGGGCAGTTCCTGGGCCTGCAGAAGGCCTCGAATGTACGGAAGCTGGCGGCGGTCGCGCGGGAGCAGGCGGGCCGCGGCAACCTGGGCCTGCGCGCATTTGTGAGCTACCTCGACGATGTCCGCACGCGCGACATCCGTGAGGGCGAGGCGGGACTGCAGCCGGATGGCGCGGGCGCGGTCACGCTGATGACGATCCACAAGTCCAAGGGGCTCGAATTCCCGGTGGTGTTTATTCCCGACGCGGCGGGCCCGCCCCGGGGGAGCAACGCGGGCGCACTGCATCTCCACCGGAAGCTTGGCCTGGCGCTGCGTCCCGCGGGCGAGGAGGTTGACCGCGCGGATACGCCATTGGGGCAGTGCATCAAACGGCGCATCAAGGAGGAGGAGGGCGCGGAGGGGGCGCGGGTGCTGTATGTGGCGCTGACGCGTGCGCGGGACCTGATCTACGTCTGCGGGAAGCCGAACGCGCGCGTGGGCACGTGGTGGCACACGTTTGACGCAATCTACGGGGTGAGCGACAAGGCCGACGGCGAGACCTTCGGCGGAAAGACGTGGACCGCGCGGGTGATCCGGGGGCTGGAGGCGGCGCCGCGCGCGAAACAGGCCGCTTCCGAGAGCGCGGAGATTGATATCGACGGGATCTTGCGCCGCGCGGCGCCGGTTGCGCTGCCGGGCCGCGCGCCCTCGGCCATGTCGATCACGCAGTTGCTGCACCGGCTGTTTGGGGAGGAGGGCGGCGACGATGGCGTCGAGGCGGAGGGCCTGGACGGGGCGGGCGTCGGATCGGATCACGATCCGGCGTATGCGATGGACCGGGGGACGCTGGTGCACCGTATGTTTGAATTGTGGGATTTCGCGGGCGGGCAGCCGCCGGATATTCCGGAGTTGGTGCGGTCGGCGCGGCTGGGATTGGGGCGCCGCGAACAACTCCGGG
This sequence comes from Candidatus Hydrogenedentota bacterium, assembly GCA_019637335.1. Lineage (NCBI taxonomy): Bacteria > Pseudomonadati > Candidatus Hydrogenedentota > Candidatus Hydrogenedentota bacterium. The sequence continues at coordinate 8,264 of JAHBVV010000050.1, forward strand.
CGGACCTGGAGCGCATCCGCGATGGATTCGATGGGACGCCACTGCGCGAGCGCCTCGCGGGCGAGACCGGTCTTCTGCGCGAAGCGCCGTTCAGCCTGCGCATCGGCGGCGTGATTGTCAATGGCACGATCGATCTGCTGCTGCGGGATGGCACGATTATCGACTACAAGACCGGCAAGGTGAAGCCGGCCACGAGCGCGCGCTACGAGAAGCAGTTGCTCCTGTACGCAGCCGCCGTGCGCCAGCTGACCGGTGTGACGCCGGCGCGGGGGATGCTGGTGTATGTGGATTCCGGGCGTCTGGTGGAGGTGGAACTGGCCGCGGCGCGGGTGGATGCGGTATTGAGCGATGCGGAGGCTGTGCTGAAGGGGTGAGGCTTCAGGTGCGCATCGGGCTGCCGCTGGAATGGCACGGGCAAGGCCGTTTGGCCTTGACCGTGGCACACCGGGGGGGCTTGTGGTGGAGGGGGGTGAGAGAGGCGTATGCCCATCCCATGTGTTACAGTGTAGACAGATCATTGGCAGATGTTCGAGTTGACGTTTGGAGGCGCCGTTACATGAAGACGATCAGCATTCATCCACGTCTCGATGAGTTTCGGTTGCTGGAGGACGGCTGGCTGGAGGGCCATGGGGTCGCACCGCCGGCATCGGGCCTTGACTGGTTCGCGGAGGCCTTCGAACGCGGATACGCCGACGATCTGCCCGTGCCGTACTTGTATCCAACGGAGTCGGGCGGAGTACAGTTGGAATGGAGCATGTCTCCCTTTGAGGCATCGCTCGAGATCGATCTCGCGGAGCGGCGGGGGGAATGGCACTGTCTGAATATGGATACAGACGAGGTCGAGTTGCTTGAACTCGACTTGTGCGAAGCGTCTGGCTGGGGGCAGCTTGCAATGGCACTCCGGCGACTTGCCGGGGAAGGCGGATGACACCAGGGACGCTCCTCCACCGTCAAGTACATCCCGCGTGGATTCAGGAAGGCCGGATTGCATCAACGGGCGGGACGGCCATGTACGATTGCGCTGTTGGCGGGTAGCAGGCGTTGCCGCCACTGCGTGCACCGTTCCGGCTTTCAGAATCCTGTACGCTATTCCGCGCGCGCCACCTTCTGCTGCATGTCGGCCGACTTCTTGACGAGTTGGATCATCTCTTTGCGGTAGCCGCCTTCGTCGTCGCCGAGGCCTTCTTCGGCCCAGGCCTGGACCTGCCGGTAGCTCGTGTCGCCCTTGTATTCGGAATTGCGCAGGAGCATGCCGAAACTGGCCACGGCGGAAGCGAATCTGAAGTCGTTCGAGGCTTCGGCATACGCCGACACCGGGCGCGCGAAGGGGAATTCAAGCAGGCTGCTCGTGTCGTCGTCGGGCGCCTTGTAGCGCAGTTTGAGGAGGAACAACTCGTCCGATCCGGCCGCGGGCGTGGTGTCCGCGGCGGCCTGGTAGCGGAGGGGGTCTACGCCGGCCGCGGGGCTTTCCACGCCGGCGGGAACCAACTCGTACATCGCGGTCACCGTGTGGCCGGCGCCGATTTCGCCCGCGTCCACCTTATCATTGTTGAAGTCCTCCGGCTGCAGCATGCGGTTCTCGTAGCCGAGGAGGCGGTAGGCGGCAATGCGCTCGGGGTTGAACTCAACCTGGATCTTGACGTCCTTCGCGATGGTGTGGAGCGTGCCGGAGACCTGCTCCACCAGGACCTTTCGGGCCTCGTTCAGGCTGTCGATATAGGCGTAGGAGCCATTGCCCTTGTTGGCCAGCTTCTCCATCGTGCTGTCTTTGAGGTTGCCCGTGCCGAAGCCGAGCACCGTCAGAAAGATGCCCTCTTCCCGTTTTTCCTCGATAAGGTCCACCAATGCCGACTGGTTGGTGATGCCCACATTAAAGTCGCCGTCGGTCGCGAGGATGACGCGGTTGATCCCGTCCTGGATAAAGTTTTTACCCGCGACGCGGTAGGCGAGCTGGATGCCCTCGCCGCCATTGGTCGAGCCGCCGGCCTGGAGCTCATCCAGGGCCGCCACAATCTGCATCTTGTTGTCGCAGGTGGTGGAGGGCAGGGCGAGGCCCGAGGCCCCCGCATAGACCGCGATGGCGATGCGGTCCTGCTCGTTCATCTCCTCCACCAGCATGCGGAGCGAGCGCTGCACCAGCGGGAGCTTGTCCGGCATGTTCATCGAGCCGGAAACGTCCACGAGAAACACGAGATTTGCGGGTGGCCGCTGTTCGCGCGGAAACTCCTTGCCCTTCAATCCAATCCGCGCGAGGAGGTGATCGGGTTTCCACGGGCACGCCGCCACTTCCATATGGGTGGCGAAGGGCGCGTCATCGGCGGGCGGCGCGTAGTCATACCGGAAGTAATTCAGCATTTCCTCGATGCGCACGGCGCCGGCGGGGGGCGGCGACCCGTTGTTGAGGAATCGCCGCACATTGGAATACGACGCCGTGTCCACGTCGATGGAAAACGTGGAGAGGGGCTCCCGGGTCACGTGCTTGAAGCCGATCTCCTGGAGGTGGTCATAGGCCTCCGTATTGAATTCGGGGGCGTAGGCGGCTTCGAACGCGGTATCCGCCATCGGATACGGCGTAGGGACCGGCGAGAACGTGGCTTTGTGATAGTGGGCCCGAGCGCAGCCCGAAACGAGGGGAAGGGCCAGAAGGCCCGTCATTGCCGCAATGGCAAGTTGTCCGAAATGCGTGGATTGACGCTGCATGACTCTAGCCCATCCGTAGTTGTGGCGCTACGCGCCTGCCCGTACCCAGATTACACGCGCTGATTCCCTGCTACTACCATCCGCGCGGGACGGCAAACGTTCCCGAACGGCGACAGGCAGGCCCGCCCGCGGGTCCCCCCTGCGGGGCCCCGGCTCGAAAATGCAACGGGCAGCAGGCTGTGCAGCGTCCGACACCCCCATCAGTATACACCCAATCTATCACTTGCTTGAACGCTTTCATTCTGCGAGACTCTTGGCCATGCAGACGAACGCCGAATACATCGAGAACCGCCGCTGGCTTGTGGGCTTTGCGGCCTGCTTCGCCGCCGTCCACGCGCTGTATTTCATTGCGGGCGTTCGGTTTGATCGGGGTACGCTGGTGGAGGTGATGCATTTTCTGGATGCCGAATTGCTTCGGGATCGGCTTCTGGAGAGCGTGTGGTATCTGCATATCCAGCCGCCGCTATTGAATCTGTTCACGGGTCTGATCTTGAAGGTGACGCCGGAGAGCGCGCTGGTTTTTCACCTGATCTTTCTGGCCTGCGGGTTCCTGCTGTATTGGAACGTGTTCGTGTTGCAGGTGAAGCTCGGGGTGGGGCGGCCGCTTGCGGCGGCGCTTGCGACGGCATTTATGGCAAGCCCATCGTTCATCCTGTGGGAGCACTACTTGCTCTATACGATGCCCATTGCAGCGCTGCTGAGCGGGGCCGCGCTGTGTCTGCTGCATTATCTCGAAGGCCATGCGCCGCGTTGGCTGGCGGGGTATTTCGGGTGTGTTGTGGTGCTCTGCGGGATTGCGAGCATGTTTCACCTGGTGTATTTCCTGCTGGCGCTGGGCGGCGTACTTTTTTTCTCCCGCGCACGGTGGCGGCAGGTGCTGGCGGTTGCGCTGCTGCCGTTCTGCCTGGTGTTCGGCTTCTATCTCAAGAATTTCCTCGTTTTCGGTGAGTTCAATGTCTGCACGTTTGCGGAGAAGAACCTGTGGATCATGACGGCGGGCAACATGCCTTGGGACGAGAAGACGGCGTTGGTGGAGGCGGGGAAGTTGAGCGACTTGTCGCTGGTAAACCGCTGGGCGTCGCTGGACGCCTACCCGGATCGCTTCAAGCAGGTCCCGGATCATTTTGCCGGCATCCCAGCGCTTGCGGCGACACACAAAACGAACGGCAGCGTAAACTACAATCACTACGGCTACATCGCGAACTGCGACGTCTACGGCGCGGACGCGAAGTACGTGCTGCGCCATCATCCCTGGCATTTCGTGGTGGCGGCGGGGCAGTCCTGGTACCGCTACTTCAAGTCGAGCAGCGACCTGCCGGTGTCGCCGCAGAACCAGGACACGATGCGCCCCGCCATTGCGTTCTACGACTACGCCGTCTACGGCAAGTCGCCGGTTGACCTGTCAGGGTGGCTGCGGATTGTGGAGAAGACGGGGAGCCCGCCGTATTTTTTTCTGTTGCTGGGGCTGCCGCTGGTGTGGGGGTATGGGCTGTGGCGCGCGGCGCGGCCGGGGGCGCGTGGCTTTTCCACGCCGCAGCGGGCGGTGGTGCTGTTTCTGGCGCTGAACATCGCGTATGTGGCGCTTCTGGGGTGCAGTTTGGACTATCTGGAGACCGCGCGGTATCGGTTTACGACCGACGGGCTGTCCGTGGTGTTGCTCGGGGTGCTGCTGGGGCGGAAGTTGACAGTTGACAGTTGACAGTTGACAGTTGACAGTTGACAGTTGACAGTTGACAGTTGACAGTTGACAGTTGGCTGTAGGCTGTAGGCTGTAGGCTGTAGGCTGTAGGCTGTAGGCTGTAGGGTGGGTTTGGGGTTTGGGGTTTGGGGTTTGGGGTTTGGGGTTTGGGGTTTGGGGTTGGTTTGGTGGTTGGTGGTATACTGAAGGGTAAAGGCCGCGTATGTTTTGGTTGTTGCGGCGTGTGACGGTAGTCGATGAGAAGGGATGCGTTAGATGCCTCTTTTTGCGTTTACGTGCGCTTCCTGCGGGACGACGAGCGAGTTGCTGGTGCGGGGGAGCGAGACGCCGGCCTGTCCGGCTTGTGAGTCGACGGATCTTGAGAAGGAATTGAGCCGTTTTTCGCCGATGGACGCGCGCTCGCCGGAGCCGGTGGGTTGCGGCGCGGCGCAGTGCTGCCGGATGCAGGGCGGCGGGTGCATGAACTGACGGGGCGGGGCTTCGGAAGCGAAGGGCCGCGCCCCGGACGGGGAGCCATGGAACAGCCACCGGAACACCCGAGACCCGTGCGCACGTTGCGCCAGCACGTATGGCGGGGCGCGTGCGCCGTTCATCGGCGGCGTCCGGCGAGTTTCTACATGCTCTTGTCGATTCCGGTGGTGCTGATCCTGGCGGTGAGTTTTTTCGAGACGCGGGATGACCCCTACCGGCTTGCGTTCGGGCTCTCGGTGCTGTTTGTGTTTCTCGGGGTGGTTTTGATCCGGGCGTTTCTGGATATTTCGGCGCTGACGCGGCAGCATCTGGCGGAGCGCCGCCAGAATTTCAAGGAAACGATCGGGGACGAGTCGTTCCTGGAGGGGCTTCGGGGCAGCGGGGAGGACGACGGGGGGGCGGCGGATTCCGGCGAGGGGTAGTGTGGAGGGGGTGGGCATCTCGTCTTTTTGTAAGCTATTGGCGGAATGAAGTTGGCTTGACCTCTCTACGACATAAACCCTCGTCGCGACGGAAAGGCGAACCAATGAGAGCGCGGTTGACCCGCCCGCACCGCACCGAAGGCGCGAATTTACTTAATGGTGGTAGCCCGGGTCCAATCGTCTCCCCAATCAATTGTGCCGATTTTGCAAACACGCCATGCACCTCCGGTGCATTGCAGGCGGGGACGCCTGCGCTCCCAGCCTTGCGCACGCTCGTTGTAGTATCTCGGCATGACGATAAAGAGCTGGCCTTACTTTCGTTTGCAAAGTGCTACACGTCTTTTTATATGCGTTCACATCGGTTTACAGTTTGGTTCCTGCTCGGCTGCGGGCCGTGGCTGCGCTGTGTTACACTTTCTTCAGTTCCCTGACTGAGCAGCCCTCCGGAATTGTGTCCAGCATGTTGTCTTCTCCCCGCCGCATTCTTGTGTTTCTTCCCAACTGGCTTGGGGATGTGGTGATGTGCACGCCGGCGTTGCGGGCGTTGAAGCGGCGCTATCCGGATGCGGTGGTGACGGCGGCGGGCAAGGCGTCGTGTTGCGCGGTTTTGGACGGGTTTTCGTGGGTTGATGCGCTTATTTCGATTCCCGAGCGACCGGGCGTTCTGCAATCGATGGCGCTTCGCAAGGCCTTGCGGGCGCTGGCGCCCGAGTTGGCGGTGGTCTTTCCGCACAGCTTCCGGGCCGCGTGGCTTGCGTGGCTTTCGGGCGCGCGGCGGCGGGTTGGGTTGGACCGGGGCGGGCGGCGCTTCCTGTTGACCGAGGCCGTGCCGCGCCATCGGGAGGGGGGGCGGCCGGCGCCACGCTATACGGCGCTCGAATATCTGGAAGTGGCGGAGGCGGCGGGCGCGACGCGGGACGGTGCGGGACTGGAGCTGGCCGCGGATCCCGGGGAGGTGGATGCGGTGCGGGCGGGTCTCGAACCGGGGCGGCCCGTGGTGTGCATTGCCCCGGGGGCGGCGTTTGGCCCGAGCAAGCGGTGGCTTCCCGAGCGGTTTGCGGCGGTGGCGGACGCGCTGCACCGGTCGCACGGGGCGCAGTGCGTGCTGCTGACGGGTCCAGGCGAGGAGGATACGCGCGCGGCGGTACTGGCGGCTGCGGAGACGCCTCTGATCGCATCTTCTGGCGGTATTGGCCGGTTGAAGGCGAGCATCGCGGCGTGCGACCTGTTGATTGGCAACGACAGCGGCCCGCGCCACATTGCGATCGCCTTCGGCAAGCCGGTGGTCTGTATTATGGGTTCGACGAGCCCGGCGTACACGGAGAGCCCGTGGGAGCGCGGGGAAGTGGTCCGGATTGACGTGGACTGCGGGCCGTGCCAGAAGCCGGTCTGTGTTACGGATCACCGTTGTATGACGGGGATTGGCGTGGAGCGTGTGGTTTCGGCGGCGGCGCGCTTTCTCCGGCCCTGAGGGTTTTTGTATCCCCGCGTTCGCGCGGGCACAATAGGTCGCCCATTCTGGAGGTATGGTACTTGGAGCAGGAACGCAGGCAATACATACGGCGCGCGGCGGACCGCGAAATGCGCGGGGAATTGCAGCAGCTTCGCCAGGCTGCCGGCGACGGGGGCGCGGCCGAACAGCGGCGGCGCCTGCGGCGCGCGATCCGGCACACGTGCAGCGTGCGCATTGCGGTCCAGGTGGGGGCGCGTATCGGCGGCGGAAATGCGTGGAGCGTTACGGATCATCCGATACCGGGACGGTTGCTCGATCTGAGCGCGGAGGGGTGCCAGCTGTTCACGCGGAACGCGCTCGATATCGATACCCAACTGAGCCTGGCGATTACGCTGCAGACGGGGGAGGAGATTCGAGCGGCGGGCGTGGTACGCTGGACGAAGGGGGTACCGGAGAAGAAGGGCTTCGCGCTTGGCGTGGCCTTTACGCGCGCCGAAGCCGACGCCCAAACGCGGATACAGGCGTTTCTGGACTATCTTGACCGAACGGGCGGCCTATGACGGGCCCAGCAGCGAGGTTTCCGATATGAAGACGATCTACGCCGTAACGATGTGGTCGGGCGGGATGCCGGCGAAGAAGTGGCAGACCCTGGAGAAGCCGGAGTTGTTGCCCCAGGGCACGGGGATCCGGTTTGTCAGCCGAGAGACCAAGTTGACCGTCGAGGTGATCGGCAGCGTGTCGGTGGAAGAGTTTCAATCCGGCAAGGACGAGATTGAGGCGATCCGCGACCGTTTTGAGGACGAAGAGCCCGGCGCGCCGCGTCCTTCGCGGCCGCGCGAGGATGGGAACGCCATCGACCGGCTGTTCTGAGGGGGAACGAGCGCCCGGTAAAAAGGGGGCGCAGTTTTGAGATTGCCGCTAAATTACGAGCGCTATGAAGCGGGCCTTCAGCCCTCAACGTCTATTGGAACCCTATACCTGGGGCGGTGGCCCATAAGCGCTAACTTGTTTTATGGAAAATATTGTTCGGTCTGGGCGCGCCGCTTGCGCGGCCGCTCGGTCAGGGCGTGCGCGATCTCGCCCCAGCGCTCGATTGTATCACGCAGTGACAGGCCCGGTTCGATTGCGTACCTGACCCGATGGAACGCGTATGAAAATTCACGCCACCGACTCCTGGGGCGGTTGCGTGACGATTTCGTAGCCCCAGGGGGAAATAGACGCCGCATGGCTTATGAGTTTTTCGGTAATCAATGCGATGAACAGTTTGCCGTAGAGCCATGCCTCGGCGCTTTCATCGTCGTGCTTGGGCAGATGCCCCAGTTTGGCGATCTGCTTGAAGCGCTTA
>JAHBVV010000051.1 GCA_019637335.1 Candidatus Hydrogenedentota bacterium
GGATAATTCGGGCACGGAGAAACGCCGATGAATGATACCGTACGCTCAAACCGGATGAACCGAAAAGGAACAGCACGCATGCGCTTTTTTCACAATCTAGTCCTGTTGGCGGCCTTGCTGCCGGTTGCCCAGGCTCCCGCCGAAACGCCCACGCTGGACGCCATCAAGGAACGCGTGGAGGCGGCCTGGAAGAACGTGAGCTCGCTCACCGGCGACGTGACCCTGGATTTCGTTATGCCGTTCACGGAGACGCCGCTGGCGCTCACCGGCAGCGGGCAGGTGCACTACCTGCGGGAAGATAAGAAGGAAATGTACCGGAAGACCGTGGCGGCGCGGCTGCCCGAGCCCTTTGTCATGGAAATGAAGCTGGACGTGTTGTTTGACGGGAAAAACGTGCACACCACGACCGAGCTGATGGGGCAGTCCCAGAAGCAGCAGGGGCCGCCCTCGCTGCGCCAGGGCGCGCTGCCGCTGGGCGGGGCCGCGCTGATCGAGGCAATGGTCCGGGATATGGAGCTGACGGTGCTTCCGAACGCCACGGCGGACGGGCGGGCGGTGTTTGTGTTAGAGGGGCGGGCGAAGGATCCGCAGATCCCCTTCTCGAAGGCGGTTTTCTTTATCGATCAGGAACTCGGCATGCACCGGAAGATCGACATCTATCAGCCCGACGGGAGCGTGGGGATCTCTGAACGCATTGCGAATATCCAACTGGATTCCAAGCCCGCGTCGAGCCTTTTCGCGCCTTCGAGGTGATTGCCGCACCACGTTGGCCTTTTTTCCGGTATGGGGCGGATTGCGTCGGGTCTCGCCGTGGTTTTGTAGAATATTTTTTTACGTACATAAGCTTGCGTCGCTATCCCGAATAACGGTATAACGGACCCCGAGTGGTAGTAAGGTTTACAGCGCGGGGGCGCCTGCTTCCCGGCTGGCGTCCCGCTACCCGCGAATAATTCGCGGCCCGGGAGATCCGATATATGATCACGCAGTTCAGGCAAGCGGGCGTGCTGGCCGCGGCCATCACGCTCTGGGCGGGGCTGGCTGGCTGCCCCAGCGGCGGCGGCAACAATGACGGCACGGCCCCCACCGCGCGTTTCAGCGCGGCTCCCACCTCGGGCCTTGCGCCGCTCACGGTCCAGTTTACGGACCAATCCGACCCGCGCTCGTCGTTTATCACGAGCCGCGCGTGGGACTTTGGCGACGGCAATACAAGCACGCGATCCGCTCCGCAGCACACCTACGCGATTCCGGGGACCTATACCGTCAAGCTCACGGTCACGACGCCGCAAGGCCAGGACACCCTTACGCGGACCGGGATGATAGCGGTTTCGGCCCCGTGCGAACAGACCGCCCTTTCCCTGGACCAGCCGCGCGACGGCGCCACCATCACGGTTACGCCCGGGCTTTCCGCCACGCCGCTGGTGTTTGCGGCAAGCACGGACTGCGAAGCCGACACGGCGTCGGTAGCGTTCCGGCTGGATGGCGTCGAGACGGCGCTGGCGAACAGCAGCCCCTTCGTCGCCATTGGCGGGGACGTGGCCGCGCTGGCCGAGGGCGTCCACACGGTAGAGGCGGAGTCGGCGCGCGTTTTCTCTCCCGGGGGCGCCCTCATTGCGCAATCCGGCTTCAACGTGGCCCTGGCGGCGGCGAGCGACGATGCGTTGAACGACGGCCTGCCGGACAACCCCTTCGCGCTGCTTGAAGCCGACGGGGACCTGTGGCTGTCCGCCGTCACGGTTGCCGAAACCGGGGAGACCCGGAACGCCGGCGCGCTGCGTATTGATGGCTCCGCGTCGGGAGAATCCGCGCTTTCCATTGCGCTGCAACCCGACACCGGCGCGGTTTCCACCATTCGGGCAGCCGTTCCGCGCGGGCTGGTTCAGGCGAACGAAATCGGGATTCTTGTCGCGATCGTGTCCACGGATCTGCCAAGCCTGTTAGGGGTTGGTGAGGCTTCGATGATGAATCCGTTGCCGGGCGCGGCGATCCCGGGCGTTCCCTTTATGGAGATCAGCCTTCTCGTGAGCCGGGACGGCGGCGCGTCTTTTACCGAGGTTAGCGACAGCCGCGTGGGGCAGTACCCGATCCACGTGGATATTCGCGGCGCCGCGGCGGATTCGCTGGGCGATGCGACCCTGTATTCGTTTCCGACCGTTGCGGGCAGCGATCCGGAAGATGGCTTGTACATTGTTGCGGGATCCGGGTCGTGGCAGCCTGCGGCCGTCACGCAGGTGCTTCGGGGCGACGGCCAGGTCAGTCTTGATTTGACGCGCCTCTCGGCCTTCGGCGCATTCGATGGCGTCGGCGGTGAAGGCGAGGGTGAGGGTGAGGGTGAGGGTGAAGGTGAGGGTGAAGGTGAGGGTGAAGGTGAAGGCGAAGGTGAAGGTGAGGGCGAGGGTGAGGGTGAAGGTGAAGGTGAAGGTGAAGGTGAAGGCGAAGGCGAAGGCGAAGGCGAAGGCGAAGGTGAGGGCGAAGGCGAGGGCGAGGGTGAGGGTGAGGGCGAGGGTGAGGGCGTTATCGAGGCCGACTTCAGCGCGACGGTGACCTCCGGCGCGGCTCCGCTCACCGTGAAATTCAGCGATTTTTCGAGCCTGGGCGAAACGGCCATTGACACCTGGGATTGGGACTTCGGCGACGGCAACGGAAGCGAGCAGCGGAATCCCGAACATACGTACACGGAACCCGGCTATTACTCCGTATCGCTGACGGTATCCGGCGGCGGGCTGGAGCAATCGATTACCAAGGTCGACTTTATCGAGGTGCTGCCGTCCGAGGCGCCGCGGGTCTATTTCAGCCACCGGCACGGTTTCTACGAGAGCCCGTTCGATCTCATTTTGTCGACGCCGACACCCGGCGGGCAGATCCGGTATACGCTGGATGGCACCGTGCCCACCCCGTCGAACGGAATGGCGTATACCGCCCCCGTGCGGATCTCGACGACGGCCAATATCCGGGCCGGCGTATTTGTGGGTTCGGAGGCGCCCGGGACGATTTACACCCAGACGTATCTCTTCCTGAATGACGTGATCAACCAGTACCCGAACGGGACCTCGCCTCCGGGCTGGCCCCCGGTGGGGACGGTGACGAACACGACGGACGGCGATCGTCAGGTCTTCGATTACGAGATGGATCCCGAGGTGACGCAGGATCCGGCATACACCGCGCTGATGAAGGAGTCGCTGCTTTCGATCAAGACGCTTTCGATTACGACCGATCTGGATAATCTGAACGACCCCTCCACGGGCATTTACGTAAACGCGCGCCGGACCGGGCGGGCCTGGGAGCGTCCGATCTCGCTGGAGCTGCTCGACCCGGACGGCGGCGAGACCTTCCAGGTACCGGCGGGCCTGCGCATCCGCGGCGGCTGGAGCCGCCGGGGCGACAACCCGAAGCACGCGTTCCGGATCTATTTCCGGAGCGATTACGGCATGTCGCGGCTTCGCTTCCCGCTCTTTGGCGACGAAGGGGCGAGCAACTTCGACAAGCTGGGCCTGCGCACGGATTCGGACTACTCCTGGAACCTGGGCGATGCCGATGGCAAGGGCCTGGGCGACCTGAACACGATGGCGCGGGAGGTGTTTTCCCGCGACTCGCAGCGGGACATGGGGCAGCCCTACACGCGGAGCCGCTACTACCACGTGTATCTGAACGGCGTGTACTGGGGCGTCTACCAGTCGCAAGAGCGCACGGAAGCGGAATACGGCCAGGTCTATTTCGGCGGCGAAGAGGAAGACTACGACGCGATCCGGCGGAACAGCGTGGTGGCGGACGGCAATGACACCGCGTGGCGGGCGTTCTGGGAGGCGGCGATGGAGGGCTTCGAGACGGACGCCAACTACTACCGTGTTCAGGGGAAGGAGCCGGACGGATCGGACAGCCTGCTGCACCCGAAATATCTGAATCAGGAAAACCTGATCACGTATATGCTTATTCATTACTACACGGGCAACTTCGATTCGGCGGTGTCGTGGTGGTTCGACGGGACGGACGCGATGGGGAACTTCGTTCGGGACACGGGCGCCAACAACATCTGGATGTTGTACAACCGGGTGAACCCGGACGGGTTCTACTTCTTCTCGTTTGATTCGGAGCACAGCCTTCTGGCGCACCTGGCGGACGACCCGCGGTATCCGTTTGAGCAGCTGGGCGCGTCGGTGGACCGGACGGGCCCGTACGAACACCCCAACCTTTACACCCTCCGCCATTTTAATCCCCAGACGCTGCACCAGCAGCTTGTGGCGCACCCGGAATACCGGATGGCGTTCGCGGACGCGGCGCACAAGCACTTTTTCAACGATGGCGCGCTTACGCCGGCGAAGGCGACGGCGCGTTTTGAAAAGCGCCTGGAGGAGCTGGATCTGGCGATCATTTCGGAGTCCGCGCGGTGGGGCGACGCCACGCTGGACCCATCGGAACCGCCGCGCACGCGAAACGGGCACTGGCGCCCGGCGGTGGACGACGTGGTGGATCGTTTCTTCCCGACGCGGACGGCGGTGGTGCTTGGCCAGCTCCGGGCCCGCGGCTGGTACCCGCAGTTGAGCGCGCCGCGCCTGTTTATCAACGGTTCTCCGCGGCACGGGGGCGAAATTGCGGCGGGCGACAGCCTGACGATCCAGCACACCAATGGTTCGGGCACGGTTTACTACACGCTGGACGGGCCGGATCCCCGTCTGCCGCACTTCCTGGACCCCAACAATGGCCCGCAGGGGGAGGTGGCCCCCGGTGCGAGCATGTATACCGGCGCGATCACGCTGGACGGGACCACGACCGTGAAGGCGCGGGTCCTGAACAATGGCGTGTGGAGCGCGCTGACGCATGCGGTCTATTCGCCGGCTTCGGTGCGGGATTCGATCCGCATCACGGAGATCATGTATCACCCGATGGACGCTCCGGCGGGGAACCCCGACGCGGAGTTCATCGAACTGCGGAATATCGGGGATACCGAGGTGGATTTGACCGGCGTGGCCTTCACGGCGGGTGTAAGTTTCACCTTCCCCTCGATTAGCCTGGCGCCCGGCGCGTATATCGTGGTGGTCCTGAACACGGCGGCGTTCGAAAGCGTTTACGGCCCGGGCATCAACGTGGCGGGCGAGTTTGGTGGCCGCCTGAGCAATGGAGGCGAGCGGATCGTATTGGAGGATGCGCTGGGCAATGTGATCCACCAGTTCCGCTACCGCGATGACTGGCACCGCGTGACCGACGGGGAGGGCCACACGCTGACGATCGTGGATACGGGCCTCGATCCGATTACGGGCTGGAGCGATCCGTCGAACTGGCGTCCGAGCAGCCTGAGCGGCGGGACGCCGGGGAGCGGCGACGATGGGAATGTGCCCTCGGCGGACTCGATTGTCATTAATGAGTTGCTGGCCCACTCCCACGCCGATTCGCCGGACTGGGTGGAGCTGTACAACACGTCGGGCGCGGCGATCGACGTGAGCGGCTGGTACTTGAGCGACAGCGCGAGCCAGTTGCAGAAGTACGTGATTCCCGCGGGCACGATCATCCCGGCCATGGGCTATCTCTTGTTCTACGAGGATCTGCACTTTGGCAATCCGGAGAATCCCGACGCGCTGATCCCGTTCGCGTTCAGTTCCTACGGCGAGGCGGTCTACCTGAGTTCGGGTTCGGACGGCATGTTGACCGGGTACCGGACGGGCGAGGACTTCGGCGCATCGGAGACGGGCGTGTCCTTCGGCCGCTACGTGACCAGCGAGGGCGACGCGAAGTTTGTGTCCATGAGCGTAAGCACGCCGGGCGCGGCCAATGCGCCGCCGCGCCTCGGCACGGTGATTATGACCGAGATCATGTACAACCCGCCGTCCGGCAACCAGGAGGAGGAATACATTGAGCTGTACAACACCACGTCCGTTTCCATCAATCTGGGCGGGCGGAACACCGTGCCGTGGCGCTTCACCAACGGGATAGAGTACAGCTTCCCGTCCGGGACGCTCATCCCCGCGAACGGGTACCTAATCGTGGCGCGCAACCCGGAGGCATTCAGCGCGGCGTACACGGCGCCGGCGGGGGTGGCGGTGCTCGGCCCCTACGGCGGGCGGCTGGACAACGCGGGCGAGGGCGTGGAGCTTTCGAAGCCGGCATCGCCCGAGGAGGGCGTGGAGCAGGTCTTCTTCCGCGAGGACCATGTTCGCTACTATCCGACGGCTCCCTGGCCGCCGAGCGCGAACGGCGGCGGAGACGCCCTGCGGCGGGTGAGTACGATAGCTTTCGGCAACGATCCGGCGAGTTGGACCGCGGGGTCCCCGACCCCCGGCGCGCCGTAGCGGAACGTGGACTTGGACGCGAGCATGTTTCGGCGACGACGGCATACGCACCACGGCGATCACCCGCCGGCGGTGTCCCAGCGCTTCGAGGCGAAGTATATCATTCGCGCGAGCGACGCCCTGGCGATCCGCGAGCACCTGCGGCCGTTCATGGATCCCGATCCGAACGGCCAGGAGTACCCGGTGACGAGCATCTACCTGGATTCGCCGGATCTCAACATGTACTGGAGTTCCTCGCGGGGCGAGGAGCGGCGCCAGAAGCTGCGGATCCGGACCTATGCCCGTGGCAACGGCCACGCGTGCTATTTCGAGGTGAAGCGCCGGTACAACCAGATCGTGAAGAAGGATCGCGCGGTGGTGCACGCGAAGTTCGCCGACGCCCTGGCGCACGGCTCCCCCATCACGCCGGACATGCTGCTCTACCCCGAGCGCGATTTGGAGAACCTGTATCATTTTCACGACCTCCGGGAGCGGCTGGACGCGACGCCGCGGGTGGTGGTTCGCTACCTGCGGGAGGCGTGGATCGGGAAGATGGACGAGCCCTTGCGAATTACGTTTGATCGCCATATTACCTGCCTGCCGAGCGATCGCTACGATCCGCCGGCTTGGGAGGCGTCGCCCTACTGGTTCGAGGCGCCGGGCGAGCCGATGGTGCTGGAAGTGAAGTTTACGGACGCGTTCCCAATCTGGGTGGAGGACATGATCCGGCGGCTCGACCTGCTGCGGGATTCCTTCGCGAAGTACGTGGTTTGCGTGGACGGGCTCCAGCGCGAGGGCGTGGGCGTTCGCGGGCGTCTGGAGGCGTACACCTGATGGATACCGTGGCGCAAATGGCGGCGGCGTCCGCGCCCGGCCAGCTCCCGCTGGAACAGGCGTTGCTCGGGCTGCTGCTGGCGTTTATCCTGGGCCAGGTGGCGGCGTGGGCGTATATGTACACGCACACGGGGCTGTCGTATTCGAGCGCGTTCGTGCAGTCGATTATCCTGCTGACGGTGCTGATCTCATTGGCGATGATGGTTATCGGGAGCAATATCGTGATCGCGTTTGGCCTGATTGGCGCGCTCGCGGTGATCCGTTTCCGCAATATCCTCAAGGACACGCGGGACACGGCGTTTATCTTCTTCGCGCTGGTTATCGGCATGGCGACGGGGACGGGCAGCGCGCACCTGGCGATCCTGGGCACGGCCGTGTTTTGCCTGTTGCTCTTTTACCTGCGCTGGACGCATTTCGGGAACCTGAGCCTCGGCGACGGCTTTGTGCGCATCCACCTGGACACGGCGCAGTGCCGGCGGGAGGCGGCGCAGTCGATTCTGGATCGGTACTGCCGCAGCACGCACCTGGTTTCGCAACGATTTCAGGAGAGCGGCCAGGGCGAACTGGCGTACCGGCTTATCATGCGGGATCCGGACCGCGCGGATGACATGGTGGGCGAATTGAAACACGTGACGGGCATCACCCATGTGACATTTGTATTGCACGAGGAGCAGGCGCAGGTATGAGCGGCGACGAACGGCCCATACGCACCCCGTTTTCGCGCCTGCTGCTGCTGTGGCGTCAGCGCTACCTGCCGGTGGCGATCTGGGGCCTTGCCATAATCGCGACGGTGGCGCTATTCCAGCGGCAGCCGGTTTATGTCAACGCCATCGGCGTGGCGGAGGCGCCGACGACCTTTGTCGCGCCGCTGCTGGACGGCACGGTGCAGAGCATTGCCGTGGACGTGCTGGATGTGGTGGAGGCGGGCCAGGTGGTGGGGTTGATGGACGACTCGCTTATCCGCGCGGAGCTTGCGGTGGCGGAGGCGCTGCTGGATCAGTCGCGCGCGACGCTGGAAGCGGAGCGCCTGCGCCTGGAGAACGAGCAACAGTTGCAGCAGGCGTCGTTGCAGAGCGACCAGCGGCGCTTCCTGGTGAACGAAGAGCAGGCGCGCCTCGATCACCTGGACCGGCTGGTGCAGCACGAGACGGAGAAGGTGGAGTTGGAGCGCCTGGGGGTGCAGCTGAAGCGGCAGGAAGCGATGAAGGCGCAACGTATTCTTGACGACGCGGCGTATGACGAGACGCGCCTGGCCCACGAGGCGCTGCGGACGAAGATCGAGAAGGACAAGGAGGCCATCGCGCTGGCCGAGGCGCACCGGAAAACAGCGGAGCGGCGGCGGGAGGAGCTTGTGCCGGTGGATGGCGCGGCCGCGGCGGCGGGCGCGCTGCTGGAGGCGTTGCGGGCGGAGATATCGGCGCAGGAGGCGGCGGTGCGGGAGGTTCAGAGCCGGCGGCAGGCGCTGGTGCTGCGGGCGCCGGTTCGCGGCCGCGTGGCGTCGATCACGCGGCGTCCGGGGGAGTCGATGCTGGCGGGGGATCCGATCATGACCATCGTGGGCGATACGGCCACGCGCGTGATGGCGTTTGTGAACGAGCGCATGGCGCCGGCGGCGGGCTTCCGCGAGGGCGACACCGTGGAATTGCATTCTCGAACGCAACCGAAGGTGATGGCGCGGGGGACGATCCTGAAGGTGGGTTCCCACATCGAGCCGTATCCCCCGCGGCTGCTTGCGAACCCGCTTGTGCCGCAACACGGGCTGCAGGTGCTGGTGGGGGACCTTCCGGAGAACGTGTTCCGTCCTGGTGAAGCGCTCGACGTGCGGCTGCGCGCGGCGACGTGAGCGGGGCTGTGCGGCGTTACTTGGCGGTGTAGCCGCCGTCCACGGGAATATTGCTTCCGGTGATGTAGCGCGCGGCGTCGCTCGCGAGGAAGACGACGCTCCCCATGAGATCCGATTCATTGGCCATGCGCCCAAGGCAGGTGCGCTCGTTGTATTGGCGCACGAAGGCCTCCGGGTGGTTTTCGGTCTGGAATCCGCCCGGCGAGAGGCAATTGCAGCGCACGTTCCGGCTCCCGTAGTAGCTGGCGATGAAGCGGGTGAAGTTGATCATGCCGGCCTTGTGAAAGAAGTAGTCGGGATACCAGCCGCTCATGTTCGTGCCGGCGTAGTTGGCCGGTTCGGGGCCTATCATTCCCATCATGGAGCCGATGTTGATGATCGAGCCGGCACCGCGCTCCGCCATGACATCGCCGATGGCGCGGGTGATGAGGAAGAGGCCGGTTGCGTTAACGTGCATGCTGGCGTCGAAGGCGGCGGCCTCGTCGCGGTAGCCCTTCATGGGGCGCAGGACGGCGTTGTTCACGAGGATGTCGATGTTGGGGCGATCGGCGAGGGTGGCGTCGCGGAGGGCGAGGATCGAGGTCTCGTCGCCCTGATCGACCTGGCGCGGGTGGATGGTCAGCCCTTCCCGGGCGAACTCGGCGCGGAGGGTTTCGAGGGAATCGAGGTTTCGGCTGGCGACGACCGTGTGCGCGCCGGCTTCGGCGAGGGCGCGGACGATCTGCTTGCCGACGATGCCGGCTCCGCCGGTGACGAGGGCGGTTTTTCCGGCGAGGGAGAAGGTGTCGAGAATGCTCATGGGCTTGGATGGCCTTATGCGGTCGGGGCAGCGGGGAGCAGGCGGCGGATCAGGGGGCGGCGGTCTCGCGTTCGAGGTAGAACTCCTGGAAGCGGAGGTAGCCCAGAACATTGGGGACGTAGCCCTTGACCTCGGGCGCCTGGAGGTACTTGCGGGTGTAGAAGTAGATGGGGATGACGGGGAGGTCCTCCAGCATGAGGTTTTCCGCCCGCTTCAGCAGGGCCAGGCGCGCGGCGCGATCGGGCTCGTTGTAGGCCTGTTCGATGAGCGCGTCGTAGGCGGGATTGGCGTAGCCGGTGTCGTTGTTGCCGCCGTTGGTCTGCCAGAGTTCGAGGAAGTTCATCGGGTCGACGACATCGCCGATCCATCCGGCGCGGGCGAGGTCGTAGTTCAGCTTTTTCGTAGTGTCTTGATAGACCTTCCAGTCCTGGTTGAGCAGGCGCACCTCGGCGTTGAGTTCCTTTTTCCACATCTGCTGGATGGCCTCGGCGATGCGCTTGTGCGATTCGGAGGTGTTGTAGAGGATTTCCATGGCGGGGAGGCCCTGGCCATTGGGATAGCCGGCCTCGGCGAGCAGTGCGCGGGCCTTATCGGGGTCGTAGGCGAGGGGCGCGTCGCTGGTGTAGTCGGGGACGCCCGGCGGCACGAAGTGGAAGGCCGGGGTCTCGCCGCCCTTGAGGACGTTTTGGGTGAGCACCTCGCGGTTCAGGGCCAGGGAGAAGGCGTGGCGGACGCGGGGGTCGTCAAAGGGCTTGCGCGTGGTGTTGAGGCGGTAGAAGTAGGTGCCGAAGTAGGGGTCGATGTGGATCAGGTCCGGGTTTTCGGCCTGGTACACCGGGATTTTGTCGATGTGCACGTCGCCGGTGAGTTGGATCTTGCCCGATCGGAAGCTGCGCTCCTCGGTGGTCAGGTTGTCGATGGGGTAGAACTCGATGCCGTCGAGGCGCACGGTGTCGCGGTTCCAGTAGTGGTCGTTTCGCGCGACCCGAATGATTTCGTTGGGGCGCCAGTCGGTCAGGCGAAAGGGGCCATTGCCGACGTGGTTCCCGGCGCGGGTCCAGGGGGTGCCGCGCTGATCCATGGCGCCGTGTTTTTCGATGGTTGGCTGGTGCACGGGAAACCAGGCCTGGTGCATGTGGAGCGCGAGAAAATAGGGGGTGGGGTGGTCGAGCGTGATCTCGAGCGTGTAGTCGTCGATGACCTTGACGCCGACCTCGTCGAAGCTGGCGATTTCGCCGGCGTTGAAGGCGCGCGCGTTCTTCACGCAATGCAGCAGGTAGGCGTAGGGGGCGGCGAGGCCGGGGCTCAGGATGCGCTTGAAGCTGTAGTGAAAGTCGTTGGCCGTGACCGGGTCGCCATTGGACCACTTGCCATCCTGGCGGAGGCGGAAGGTGTAGGTGAGCTGGTCTTCGGAGACGTCCCAGGATTCGGCGGCGCCGGGGATGGGCTCGTATGTGGCGGGGTCGAGGTCGGTGAGGCCTTCGAAGAGCGCGGCGTTTACGCGGTGCTCGGCGACGCCGGTGACGAGCTGCGGGTCGAGATCCGCGACCTCGACGTTGATGTTAATCCGGAGCACGTTGTCCGCCGCGCCGCGCGGGGATCCCCCGCATCCGGAGAGGGTAAGCAGGGCGGCCAGGGCCAGGGCAGTGGCTGAAATACGCACAGGGGGTTCCTTCCTGGGTTGTAAGCATGTATTCGCCTGCACGCCATTATAAACGCGCCGCGCCGCCGGGAGAAATGGGTGCGTCCGGTTGACGCGAAAGAAGGGGCGGTACGGCCGCGGGCGTGCTGGCTTATGGCTTCCGGGCGACCAGGACGGCGGTTTCTCCGAAGCATACGGGGCGCGAATACAGATCTCGGGCGACATCACGATACAGCGCCGCCAGCGCCGCGTCCCTGGCGCCGCGCATCAACATCCACGCGGTGACGAGGCGCGCGATCGGCGCGATCGGCGCGTAGAGCCAGGAGGCCATCTTGATCTGGTTGGTTTCGATACGGGTAATGCGCAGGCCCGCGGTATGAAGGATGTAGCGCAACTGCGGGTACGAGAGGAGGTTGATGTGGTGGCGCGGCCTCGGGTTCGTCTCGTCCAGCGGGTACTTGCCCTTGTTGTGGAAACCCGTCAGGAACCAGCGCCAGCGCGATCGCAGGCTGGAGATGTTGGGCGTCGTGAGGATCAGCAGGCCGCCCGGTTTGAGGATCCGCGCGCATTCGCCGATGAAATCAAAGGGGCGCCGGATATGCTCAATACCTTCGATGGAGACCACGGCGTCGAACGATGCGCCCTTATAGGGCAGGGGGTCGTTCATGTCCGCGGCGAGAAATTTCGCATCCGGCGGAACGGCCTCATGCGGGACAATGTCGGCTCCGCAGGTTGTATATCCGCCATCGAGCAGGCGCCGCAGGAAGGCGCCTGAACCGCACGGAATATCGAGGACCGCGCCGGAGGCAAGCCGTTCGCCCAGCAGGGCATAGACTTCGGCATGGGCATTGCGGGAGGCGGCTTCTCTAGAAATGGCGGGCACGTTGATCCTTTTTCGGGTGGGGATCGCGGCTTACTCCGCGTATCGTATGCGCCCCTCCGGCGGAATGTCAAAGAATCGAATTGCGGAGAGACGGGGAATCGAGAATTGCGAGACCGTTCAGCCGGCGGTAGCCGCCGCATTATTCGGCATACGCGCAGGTCAAACATAATCGGAGAGCCGCGACAAATCACCCATCCGACCAGGGGTCGATTAAAGCCAGACCGCAGCCCGTGAAGTCACCGGTGTTCCGCGTGGCAATGGCCCCCTTGTGGGCCCTCGCGATGGACGCGATCACGAGATCCACGGCATCGGCGTGATGGCCGGTTTTTTCGCGGGCGGAGGCAAGATCGCCGTAGACGCGCGCCGCCGCGGTATCGAAGGGAAGCGCCCGCCCCTCGAATGCCGCCGCCATGAATCCCTCAAAGCGCTCTGCGAGGCCGGTCCGCCGTTTTCCCTCGGGCAATCGGGCAATGCCCCGGCCGATTTCGGCAACGGATATGGCGCTGACGGCCAGTTCCTTTGCCCGTTGCCGCCGGGCCCATGCCACCACCCTGGGGTCGGGCGCTTTCTTCATGAATTCCGAAATAACGTTGGTGTCCAGGATAATCACCCACCAAACTCCGGGGTCGCCCGGCGGGTCTCGCGGCGCGGCAATTCCAAATCGACGCCATGTTTCGGGCCGAAAAAACTGCGGGCCGCATCGGCGAGGGCGAACGGCCTGTCCGGCGCTCGGGCCAATTCCTCCTGGAGGAGATTGCGGACATAGGCCTCCAGAGATACGCCCCGCTCCGCCGCCCGGACACGCAGGGTTTCTTTGGTGTTGTCGGGCAAATTACGGATCGTGATACTGGCCATATTGCGCGCTCCTTATGCAATCATTGTAATCAATGATTGCATTGCCGCCAACTGGTAGGGGAATGGGCGATAAGACTTCCTGTACGGGCCGGGCGCCATGCGAGCCACCCGCAATGATAGAAAGGGCGCTCCAACACGCTCACTTCCGTGTAATACTTTAGCCGTCTGAAGTAAGGCGTTCGCCGATACTAGACGCCTTACGTACACTGGATGTATTCGTCATTCCGGCGAAGGCGGGAATCCAGAGGGTTTGCGAGGTTAACGTTGCATGGTCTCTGGATCCCCACTTTCGGGGCTGTCGGTTTAACGTGTGCGGTGAGCGCATATCCTAAAATTTTGCGCTAACGCCCTATGGCGTCATTCCCGCGAAAGCGGGAATCCAGAGGAATTCGGAGGTTTGTGCGTTCGCGTTGCTGGATCCCCGCGTTCGCGGGGCTGACGAATCTGCTCATTCCTTCTATAGTGTAGGGTGAGTTAAGTAAATCGACAGCCCCTTTCGTGGGGATGACGGTGTTCGATCACCGAGAGCCGCCACCATTGGGTGCGACGAGGGTGACTACTTCAGACGGCTAAAGAATTGCACTTTCGTTGATTCTTTAGCGGAATGAAGC
Organism: Candidatus Hydrogenedentota bacterium; assembly: GCA_019637335.1. NCBI lineage: Bacteria > Pseudomonadati > Candidatus Hydrogenedentota > Candidatus Hydrogenedentota bacterium. The sequence goes on from JAHBVV010000051.1 coordinate 13,725, forward strand.
TGGCTTGATTCCTCGACGATAGAATCCCGCGCCGCAACGGATGTGCGGACGAATGGGAGCGCGGGCGGCCCGCCCGCATCGCGCCGAAGGCGCGAATCGGATAAACGGCGGCGATCCGGGTCCCGTCGTCTCCCCGCTCA
>JAHBVV010000052.1 GCA_019637335.1 Candidatus Hydrogenedentota bacterium
CTGTGCCACTTTCTTTTCGAGGTGGTATTGGTAGGAGGGGGGGATTTTTTGGAGGCGGGCTCACTTTGCCGCGGACAGGAATGTCCGCGATCCCTGGTTGCGGTCCTTCGTTTAGGTTTCCGGATGCTTCCCTGGGAAGTACGCGCAGGTCCCGGTTAGAAATCGAGGTCGTCTCCGCGTTCGGGGGCCGAATTTCGGTAGTCGATGCAGATGAGCCAGGCCGCCGCGAAGATCAGGCAATCGAGGGGGACCAGGACCAGATTCACGAGGGCGTGGGCGGTGAGGGTCTTACGGAATTCTTCGCCCATGCTGGCGAAGAGCACATCGGCGAGTACGAGACTGAGGAAGCCGAGCAGGAATGTGATCATCGCGCGGCCGAGGAAATGCGACAGGGGCGCGAGGCGCTCGGGTATTTCGCGCCACACGAGGCGGCCGCCGTACATGATGCAGGCGGCGAAGGGCAGGGAGACGCATTGCCAGAAGATGCGGGGCAGGTCCATGGCGGCGACGGCGGCGGTGAGATCCTGATCGTAGAAACTCACCTGCATGCGGATAATGACGAAGTGAATAAGCGACACAATGAACCAGATGGAAAAGAATCGCTCGACGGCGTCGCGCGGTCCGCCGTATTTCCACATGGGGCGGTCGATTTCGGCGCCGATAACGGCAAAAGTGATCGCCTGCATGGCGGCGACGGCGGCGGCCAGCGCGATTTCCAGCGCCAGGGTGGAGAGGACATACCAGCCCGGCTTCGGGGTGATCTCCTCGGGTAGGCGCGCCTCGAGCAGGTCATAGCCGAAGCGGTAGATGGAAACGGCCACGACGACGCCCACGACGAAGGTCGCGACCGCGCGCCAGTTTCGGGCGAGACTTTTTTCCGCTTCAGCGATCAGGTTCATACGGTACTTCCACGATCTCTCTATCCGGCGAATTCGTCGCGCGGTCGTTGTTTTTGTTTGAGGAACACGTACCGCGTAATGATTTCGCGGGATTCCTCGGAGAGCGCGACAAAGCGCCCCCGGAGGAGGGATCGCCCGCCGGGCAGGTGTTGCGCGCCGACGGGGCGCACGAATACCACGAGGTGCTCCTCGTTCGGGGGCAAATCGAGGGACAGGCGCAGCAGCACCTGCGCCGGCACGGGCTGCTCGAACACGATCGCCACGCCGCCGCCGCTGAGGCTGGTCAGCTTCCCGCGCACGTGGGTAACCGCCTGGCGGTGTTCCAACCCGGTATAATCCTCGTCCACCGGCGCGCTGATCACCGCGGCGTGCACCGGCTGTTCGAATCGAATCCGGAAGTGGGCGCGCGCCTGGATCCGCTTCAGGTCCCGGATGTGCGCCACGGCCCAGGCCGGCCCCTCGACGACCGCGTGCAGGGGCGCGTCGAATACATAGCGCGCGTCCTCGTCGCGCCAGAAGCGGAACTTGAGCATCTCCCCCGGCGCATAGTCCGGCAGCGTCTCGCCGCGGGACGGGGCCAGGCGCAGGAAGGCCTCGTCGAGATCCGCCACGGCGCAGGACAGCCATTGCGGATCGTGTCCCGTGGCGCGCGCGGCCCAGATGACCTGGCCCTCGCGCAGCTCGCGGGTGGAGTGGATGCGCTGGCCAATCGGCACGTAGTCGAGCCCGAGCTGCATGCGAATATGGTGCAATTGCGCGCCGCGCGCCGCCAGCTCGCCGGGGGGCGCGGTGGCCCGTAGCGCGGCGATGTACTGGGCGATGCATTCGTCAAACGCTGTGCGCGCGGTAACCGCGCGGTAGGGGGCGCCGGGGGCATACTGCCGGACAATGGCCTGAAGCAGCGCCCAGTCCTCGCCGGGAAGCTCGCGATCCTCGGCAAGTTCCTGAACAGCGCGCCACTCCGCGTCGAGGCGCAGGCCCCGCTCCCGCCGCCGGCGGTGCAGCTCCAGCGCAACGGCCCCTGCGAAGAGACCGCAAAGCAGCAGCATCGCGATGGTAAGCGTGCGCTCGTCGGCCATTGGCCAGACATAGAAGGGCGGTGTTTCGGGCAACGGAGGGCATCCTTCACTGGCGTCATCGCGGGAGAACTGGCGTGATTGTGTCAAAGCGGAGCGCGGGAATACAAGGCCCAGTCGGGATCACTCGACGATGAAGCCCTCTTTTTCGAGCGCGCGCACGAGTTCGTCGCGGTCGATGCCGCCGTACGACACCGTGTGGCGCCCATCGAGATGCCGGAGGTATTTCTCGAACTTGCGCCGGTGAACGAGGTCGGCCATGACCAGCGGATCGTCGGATTCGATCACGTGGATAGTTTTCAGGCGGACCTGCTTCATGGCGCCGCGCCAATCCTCCAGCGTGGTCATCACGTTGGCCGGCAGGCTGCCGCCGCGGTTGTGCGCGAGGAGGAATTCGACGAAGGCCCCGGCGTCGTGCCCTTCCTGGACGGCCTGGGTGAAGGACTCCCGGCTCACATTGTATACGGTGGCCTGCCCGGTGCTGCCGCGCTCTGAAAACTGGTCGAGCGGCACGGTCAGCAGCGGATCCATGTCCTCCGCGGGGACAACAATATCGAAATTGGGCTGCACGACGAATTCGCCCTTGCGGCGGGGAAAGCGGGCCGCCAGGGATTCCGGAATCGCCGATCGGAGGAGCGCATCGCCCACATCCGAGAGGCGGAATACCCGCTCGCCATCCTTCGTTCCGCGATCGACGAACCCGAGCCAGAAGAAGGTCTCCTCCAGCGCGCGCGCCAGCCGGCTTCGCGCCTGCTCCGACGCGTTCGGATTCACGTACTTCCATTGGCCGTTCAACTGGCGCAGCACGAGCTGTTCTTCCTCTTCCTTCCATTGCATCACGGTGGAAACGAAGTCGTCCATGGCGTACCAGGCGCCCGGCTTGACCTCGTCGAGGAATTCACGCAGCAGTGCGCGCGCGGTGACATCGTCCCCTTTTTCGAGTAGCCAGTCGCACAGGCGCTGGTGGCGGCGCACGCGGTCGAGGCCGATAAGGGACTCCAGCTCGCCCGCGCGCAGGGTGTTGTCCACTCGAACGAGCCACCCGGCGCCTTCGGCGACCCAGAGGCAGGTATTGAGGGAGGGTTCAATGTCTTCGGGGCAGATGGCGGCCAGACGGCGCCGGTCCTCGCGAAACAGCTCCCCGTCGCTCCGCAGCCGGACGGGCCGCGCGGCCACGGCGGCCACGAGCCGGCAAATGGTGTCCGAGAATTGCAGTTCGCGCGATTCGATACTGTCGGGTTTGCCGCGCAGGGGCTTCAGGCGCGAGCGATCGGGCGAAGCGCTTCCGGCGGCGGTGCGAAAGGGCCGGAGCTCCTTGAGTAGACCAGCCACGCGCACGAGCCGGTCTTCGGTGTCGAAGCGGAACATCTCGAAAAGGGCGAAGCCTTCGAAGAGTTCGGTGAGCCCCTGTTCGATTTCGTATTCGGAGCCGCCGTGGCTCGCCTGGATCTGGGAGACCGGCAGTACCCCATCCTTCGACTGCCAGACGATGTCAAACAACTCGCGCGCCACTTCGGAGAAATCCCCGGCGCCGACGTAGGTCAGGAGCGCCTCCGGCGTGCCGTAGTACCGCTGGATGATCTCATCGACGGCCATCCGCTTCGTGCACGGTTCATCGAAGCCGATCTGCTCTTCGAGGCGGCGGAAATCATTGGGCGAGTAGCTTTTCACCCGTTCGACCAGCGAGGGGATGTCGCCCCGGCACTCAAGGCCCTCGGCGATCCGCTTGACCATCCCGTGCCCCTCCGCCACCACCTTCACTTTGGTCAGGTCGGAGAAAAACAGGCGGTCATGCACGTCGAGCAGGTATTCGACTTCTTCCGGGGGGATTTCGAGCTTTTTCGCCAGGAACCGGACGGTGAGCCCGGAGCGGGTGTTGCCCGCAAGCTCCGTGGCGATGCGGTAGGCCTGCATGCTCATGCCTTCCAGAGAAGCCATCAGGCTCGCGCCACGTCGCATACGTCTACGTTCTCCTTCCAGGACCGTTTGCCCCGCCCAGGCCACATAAAGGGTGTCATTATAGCCTATGCCGGCGAAGCTGACAAGGCATGGTCGTAGATTTTCCGGGGCAATCGCATTTAAACTTCCTGTCCGAGCCGACCGCTATACGAACCACCTGAAATGTAAAAAAGGGCGCGTGTTGGAGCGCGGGCATTTCGCCTGAGGCGAATCCCGGACCTTGCCGGCAGAGATGCCGGCGCTCCAACACGCTCACTTTCATTGATTCAAGGCTCCAAATCGACTCAAGTTTACGCCCAAAGACCGTAATCGGGTTTAAATGCGATTGCCCTGCGCAGATTCTCGGGGGGGCCACCGGGTCTCAAAAAAAAAGCGCGCACCCACACGCGCTCGCGGCCTTGCCGTAACGCGTGTGGGCGGCGCCGTGTTCCGTGCGCGGTCCGGGACCGGGGGCTCCCGTTAGACGAGTGCTTCCAGCTCGTCCACGAGGTAGGCGAATCGCGCCATGGCCGCGTCGACCGGCGCCGGGGTGGTCAGGTCGACGCCGGCGTCCTTGAGCAAGTCGAGCGGGAATTTCGACCCGCCGCTCTGCAGGAAGCTCAAATAGCGATCGCGCTCCTTCGCGCCGCCGCTGGCGACCGTTTCCGAAAGCGCGATGGCGGCGGAGAGGCCGGTGGCGTACTTGTAGACGTAGAAGGCGTTGTAGAAGTGCGGGATGCGGAGGCATTCAAGCTCGAGGGCTTCGTCGATGACGAAATCGGGGCCGAAGTAGGTCTCGAGCAGGCCGCGGTACTGCGCGCGCAGCACGTCCAATGTCAGCGGCTGGCCGGCTTCGGCGATCGCGTGGATGATGCGCTCGAACTCGGCGAACATGGTCTGGCGGATGATGGTGCCCCGTATCTCGTCGATTTCCTTGTTGATCAAGCGTGCTTTCTCCGTTTTGGTGCGGGCCTGGCGGAAGAGATGCTTGCCGAGCAACTGCTCATTGAAGGTCGACGCGACCTCCGCCACGAAAATCGTGTAATGGCTGTACTGGTAGGGCTGGTGCTTTGCGCTGTAGTGCGTGTGCATGGAGTGCCCGGCTTCGTGCGCCAGGGTGTACATGCTGTCGAGCACATCGTCCTTGTAGTTCATCATGATGTAGGGCGGCGTGCCGTAGGCGCCGTAGGAGAAGGCTCCGCTGCGCTTGCCCTGGTTCTCGTAGCGGTCCACCCAGCGCCCGTCCAGGAGGCCCTTGCGCATGATGTTCACGTAGCCGTCGCCGAGGGGCGCCAGGGCGTCGCAAATGGTGCTTACGGCCTCGTCATAAGGGATGTTCACCTTCGGCGTCCGGACGATGGGGGCGTAGGTGTCGTAGGTGTGCAGCGCCTTGAGCTTCAGGGCCCGCTTGCGCAGGGCGAGGTAGCGGTAGACGGTGTCCAGGTTTTTGTGTACGGTCTCGATGAGGTTGTCGTACACGGCCAGCGGGACATTGTCCGAGAACAGGGCGGATTCCACGACGGAGGGATGGTTGCGGACTTTCGACTGGTAGACATCCTGGAGCACGCTGGAACTCAGCGTGGCGGCGAGGGTATGGCCGTGGGCCGCGTATTCCTGGTAGAACCTGGTGAAGGCTTCCTTGCGCACGGCGCGCTTCGGCGATTCGAGCAGGCTCCGGAAGGAACTCTGCGAAAGCTCCACCTCGGCGCCGGTTTCGTCCACGACGGTTCCGAAGGTAAGGTCGGCGTCGTTCAGCTGCTCGAAGATGTTGGAGGCGGAACCAGCGACCTCGCCCTGCATGGCGAGGAGGCGCTCTTCCTTTTCGGAGAGGATGTGGGGCCGGTATCGGACGAGTTTCCGCAACTGGAAGCGGAACTCGGCCAGCTGCGGGGCCTTCATGAATTCGTTCATCTTCTGCTTCGGGATGGCCTGCATTTCGGGCGCGATGAAACTCGCGGCCTCGCCGGCCAGCGTCGCCACGTGCATATAGCGGGCGACCATGCCCTGGTAGGTGCTGTTGGCCACGTCCTCGGTGCTCTTGAGGTAGGCGTATACCCCCACCCGCTCGGCGAGCTTGCCAAACTCCGCCTCGAAGTCAAGGCAGGCCCGGATCTGCTTCGCCGATTTTCCCAGCTTGCCGCGGAATGTCGCGAAGGTGGGAATCATCTTTTCCAACTTCTTGTGGGCTTTTTCCCAGGCCGCGTCCGACTTAAAGATCTTGGTGAGATCCCAGGCATCCTCGGTCTTCACGGCGTCGCGCGCCGGTATGCTCTTCTTCTTGCTCATTGAGATTCCTCTGCCCGGGCCAAAGCGCCGCCCGGGGTGACTGGTGCAGGGGGTTGATTGCCGCGATTGCGCGGGGGACAGTATAGAGGGGCGGACTGGGGGATTTAAAACCGGAGTAATACTTTAGCCATCTGAAGTAAGGCGTTCGCCGATACGAGATTCCTTACCTACACTGGATGTATTCGTCATTCCCGCGAAGGCGGGAATCCAGACGGTTTGCGAGGTTAACGTTGCATGGTCTCTGGATCCCCACTTTCGTGGGGATGACGGTGTTCGATCACCGAGAGCCACCACCATTGGGTGCGACAAGGGTGACTACCTCAGACGGCTAAAGAATTACAAATCGGAGAAAAACGGCGCCGGCGGGGCCGGGGAGCGCTTTATTGGCTTTGCCTTCATGCGCTACAATGCGCTTCGCTGTTGCAATCCCCCCCTTCCAACCACAGGACGTTACTACACGCAATGGAACAGACCGACTACCGGGCGCTGATGGCCCGCTTTGACAAGATCCGCGTTTTGGCCGTGGGCGACATCTATCTGGACGAGAACGTTTCCGGGAAAGTCACCGAGGTGAGCCTGGAAGCGCCGATTCCGGTGTATGAAGTGCACCAGCGCAAGTACAATCCGGGCGCGGCGGGGAACGCGGCCTGCAACACCGCCTCGCTGGGCGGGCAGGTCATGATGCTGGGCGTGATTGGCGACGACGTGAATGCGGGCATCGTGAAGCGCGAGTTTGAGGCCCGAAACGTGGATACGTCGCACATCGTGGTGGATCCGGCGCGCGCAACCAGCACCTACGGCAAGCTGCGCGCGGGCGGCCACAATATCCCGACGCAGGAAGTGCTGCGCACGGACACGCCCAAGCCGACGCTGCTTACGGGCGACGTGGAAGCCCAGGTGGTGGCGAAGGTTTACGAGCTGGCGCCGCACGTGGACGCGATCCTGCTGGGCGATCAGGCGGTCTCGACGATCACGGACAAGGTCCTTGCGGCCATTGTGGAATGCGCACAGAAACACAACCTGGTCACCGTGGCGGATTCGCGCGCGCGCGCGGGATTCTTCCACGGCATCGATATTGTGGTGCCCAACGACGCGGAGGCGGGGCGCGCGGCGGGGATTGAGGTGGTGGACGAGGCGACGCTGATGCAGGCCGGCAAGTTCCTGCTGAATTCGGCGAAGAACGCCTTTGTCACGCGCGGGCCGCACGGCATCGAGATCTTCGCGCAGGACGGCACGGTGGAGAATGTGCCGATCCGGCCCGTGAAAGCCGTGGATGTGACCGGCGCGGGCGATACGGTTGCGGCGATGGTTGTGCTGGCGCGGACGGCGGGGGCCTCCCTGCGCGACGCCGCGTTTCTGGGTAACATCGCCGCCGGCGTGGCGGTGGAACAGGAGGGCGTGGTCACCGTCAGCCGCGCGGAGGTGGAAGAGGCGCTCTACGGGGCGGGTGGCCCGGCGAAGCTGAAAACCCCGGAGCAGCTCAAGCCCGTGCTCGAAAAACTCCGCCGGGAAGGAAAGAAGGTTGTCTGGACAAACGGGTGTTTCGACATCCTTCACGTGGGGCACATTACCTACCTTATCGCGGCGCGGCTGCAGGGCGACGTACTCGTCGTCGGTCTGAACACGGACAAGTCCGTACAGGAGAACAAGGGGCCGGGACGGCCGGTGGTGAACGAACGGGACCGCGCGACGGTCCTGGCGGCGCTGGAGTGCGTGGATTACGTCGTGCTCTTCGACGGCAAGACGCCGATGCCACTGCTGGAGGCGTTGAGGCCGGATGTATACGCGAAGGGCGGCGACTACACGCTTGAGACCATCGTCCAGGAGGAGCGCCGTCTGGTGGAGGGCTACGGCGGCGCGATCGCGATCATCCCCGGGGTCGACGGCCACAGCACCACGAGCATCATCGACCGGATCACGGAGGAGCAGCGGTAGGCGTGAATCAGGAGAACTTGAACCGCGAATGAACGCGAATAGACGCGAATTTTTTTGGAAAGCCGACGCAAGCCGAATTAGAATCGAGGCGACTGTATTGGTATAGTTTAAGATATATAAATTGATAATCTCTTCGACGAGATACATCAAGCCGGGCGGACTCGACGTGTAGCTGAAGTGCACGCAGGGGCAAATTGATGGATCGACAGCGAAACTATATCGCACAGGTAGAGGGCGAGCTTGTTTACAAGATACTTGGCGCCGCGTACTCGGTTATCAACGCGGTGGGACATGGATTTCGCGAGAAAACGTATGAGCGGGGTCTCTGTGTTGAGTTCCAACACCTGGGCATACCATTCTCGCAGCAACAAGTATATCCGGTCTATTATCGAGGCATAAAGATCGATGAGTTTATTCCCGATCTGGAAGTTGCCGGCAAAGTAATACTCGAGACTAAAGTCGTAGACTGCATCAACGACGATCACGTCGGTCAGACGTTGAATTACTTGAAGATAACCGGCATGGAAGTGGGACTTATCCTGAATTTCCGACATCCAAGACTACAACATCGCAAGATTGTGTACCAACCCGAACGCCCGAGGTAGTGGAAACGGCATGCGCACTCATGATTCCGTCGGATAGAAGTCTTAATTAGCGTTCATTCGTGTTCATTCGCGGTTCTAATTCCTATTCTAATATCATTGAGTGAGCACTAACGGTTCGGCCCGCAGACCATTTAATCCACTCGTTCGTTCGATAAGCTCCGGACCAGCATCCTGTCTGGCGTGAAAGGCCCCCCATGCTCCCCAACTCTCCCGAGACGACGCAGGGCGAACTTGCGCCGCCGGTCCGGCTGGAGGGGGTGGTGAAGCGGATTGTGTTCGAGAGTGCGGAGACGGGTTTCGTGGTGGGGCGCCTGGAAGTCCCGGGGGAATGGGAGCTGGTCACCTTCGTGGGCAATCTGCTGGCGGTCTCCGAGGGCGAGACCATCCGGCTGACGGGCCAGTGGGTGGAGGACAAGAAATTCGGGCGGCAACTTCGGGTGGAGACCTTCGAGACGGTGGTCCCCACAACGGTGGCGGGTATCGAGAAATACCTGGGATCCGGCCTGATCGAGGGCATCGGCCCCACCTACGCGAAGCGCCTGGTGGAGGCCTTCGGCGTGGAGACGCTCCGGGTGATCGAGCAGGAGCCGGAGCGCCTCCGGAAGGTTCCGGGCATCGGCAAGAAGCGCGCGGCGCAGATCCGCGAGAGCTGGGCGTCGCAGCGGGCGGTGCAGTCCATCATGATCTTCCTGCAGGGGCACGGGATCACGCCGGCGCAGGCGGTGAAGATCTACCAGGCCTACGGCGACGGCGCGATGGCCATTCTCCGGAACAACCCGTACCGCCTGGCGGAGGATATCGCGGGGATTTCGTTCAAGGGCGCGGACAAAATCGCCGCGGAACTGGGCATTGCGAAGGATTCCGAGGCCCGGCTGGAGGCGGGCGTGGCGCATGCGCTGCAACAGGCCACGCTGGGGGGCCATCTGTTCCTGCCGGCGGGCGAGCTGGTGGAAGAGGCGGTGGCGCTGCTGGACATCGCGCGCGAGCAAGTGGCCGCGGCGCTGGATCGCGCGGCCCTGGCGGGGCGCATCGTGCGTGATGGCGAGGCCTGCTACCCGCCGAAGCTCCACGAAGCGGAGACGGGCGCGGCGGACTACCTCAAGCGCCTGATCAGCACGCCGTCGGAAAGCATTGAAATCCTGAACATGGAAAACGCCCTGAAGTGGGTGCAGAAGAAGCTCCAGATCGCGCTGGCCCCGGAGCAGCAGGAGGCGATCCGGACCGGGCTCCAGTCGAAGGTGATGGTGATTACGGGCGGCCCGGGCACGGGCAAGACGACGGTGATCAACAGTCTCCTCGCCATTCTCGATCGCAAGAACGTCTCGTATGCGCTGGCGGCGCCGACGGGGCGCGCGGCGAAGCGCCTGGAGGAGGCCACGGACCGCGAGGCGCAGACCATCCACCGCCTGCTGGAGTTCAGCCCGAAGTTCGGCGGGTTCACCCGCTGCGAGACGGATCCGCTCCTGTGCGACCTGGTGGTGGTCGATGAGGCGTCGATGATCGACATGCAGCTCATGTTCTCGCTCGTGAAGGCGATTCCCCCCTTCGGGCGGCTGATCCTCGTGGGCGATATTGACCAGCTGCCGTCGGTCGGCGCGGGCAACGTGCTGATGGACATCATCGCGAGCCAGACGGCCCCGGTGGTCCGCCTGGAGACGATCTTCCGGCAGTCGGAACAGAGCGGCATCGTCGTGAACGCGCACCGCATCAATACCGGCGAGATCCCGATCTTCAACACCGAGGATTTCTTCCTCATCGATCGGCCGGACCCGGCGCGCGCGCTGGAGACCATCGTCGAGATTGTTACGGAGCGCCTCCCCAAGAAGTTCAACCTGGACCCGATTCACGACATCCAGGTATTGAGCCCGATGCGGCGCGGGGACACGGGCACGGTGCGCATCAACGAGGCCCTGCAGGCGGCGATGAACCCCGAAGGAGCCCCGATCGCCCGCCGCGACCTCCGCCAGGGCGACAAGGTGATGCAGCTGCGCAACAACTACGAGCTGGACGTCTACAACGGCGATGTGGGCGTGATCGCGCGGGCCGACGAGGAGGCGAAGGAGGTCGAGGTGGCCTACGACGGCCAGCGGCGCGTGCTCTACCGCTTCGACGAGCTGGACGACCTGGGGCTCGCCTACGCGATGACCGTGCACAAGTCGCAGGGCAGCGAATACCCCGCCGTGGTGATCCCCATGCTCGGCCAGCACTACATGATGCTGCAGCGCAACGTGCTGTACACGGGCATCACACGGGGCAAGCGGCTCGTGGTGCTCGTGGGCGAGGAAAAGGCTATCGCGATGGCGGTCCGCAACAGCCGGATCTCCCGCCGCAACACGCGGCTGGCGGAGCGGATGCGCAACCGGCGCTGAGGCGGAGCATCGGATCGATGTGCGCTGTTCCTCAAGAAGGACGCGGCCACGCCGTCCGAAGGCGCGGGCTCACTGGGTCGCGCCAAGTTGCTGGAGCGCTTGCGCGACTTCCTCCTGGCCGAGTTCCTGCGCGTACTTCAACGGGGTCCTGCCCGACGTGTCCGTAATTTCGATAAATGCGCCCTGCTGCGCCATCAGCACAACGATATCGACGTTTCCGCCCTTTACGGCGGCGTGCAGCGGCGTCATGCCCTGGTGGTTGATCAGGTCATGGTCCCAGTCACCCGCCGCGATGAAGTATTGCACGGCTTCCAGGTCGCCGGCGGCGGCGGCCTGATATA
>JAHBVV010000053.1 GCA_019637335.1 Candidatus Hydrogenedentota bacterium
CAGTTGACAGTTGACAGTTGACAGTTGACAGTTGACAGTTGACAGTTGACGGCAGGGACCACAGGGACCACAGGGACCACAGGGACCACAGGGACCACAGGGACCACAGGGACCACAGGGACCACAGGGACCACAGGGACCTAACGACCGGAAGGGCCGGAAGGGCCGGAAGGGCCGGAAAGAATTGCTGGACGTCTACCGATCTGCGGGTCGCGCTTTTCGAGGCGCTGGGGCCGTTTGTTGGTGGGCGGTTTTTAGAGCAGTTCGAGTGGGTGCATTACGGGGAGGCCCGTGCCTTCTTTGAGGTGGATGCTGCACACCGACGACTCCGTTACGATGGCATCCACCCCCTTGGCCTTGAAGGCGTCGAAGAGGGGTTTGCCGACGGCGTTGGCGAGGTCGTAGCCCATGGGGCCGTGTTTGAGGCCGAAGGTGCCGGCCATGCCGCAGCAGGTTCCGCTTTCGATGAGCTCGATGTCCGCGCCGTGTTTTTTGACCCAGGCCATGGCCTCGCTACCCATGCCGAGGGGGCGCTGGTGGCAGGAGCAGTGGAAGCCGTAGGTGCGGCCTTCGAGGGCGTCGCTTCCGCCAGCGCCCTCGATGTCCATGAGGTAGGCGAAGTATTCGTGGGTGGCGTCGGCGACCTGTCTCGCCTTCGGGTTCATGGGGAGTAGCTTGGGGTAGGAGACCTTGAGGCAGTAGGCGGCGGTGGGCTCGGTGGCGACGATGTCGTAGCCCTGATCGACGTATTCGGCGAGGCGCATGACGTTGTAGATGGCGGCGTCCTGGGCGCGGCTGAGGTCGCCGTAGCCGATGTAGGGGTAGCCGGAGGCCTGCTGTTCGGGGAGGGCGACGTGGCAGCCGCTTTTCTCCAGGCGGCGCAGGGCCTTCATGCCGAGTTCGGGCGCGTTGTAGTTCGCGAAGATATCGTGGAAGTAGGCGACTTTCCGCTTCGCCGCCTCGGGCGCCACATGGGCGACCCACTGCTTGCGGAGGGTCTTGCGGGCGAAGGGCGGCATTTCGCGGCGGCGGTCAATGCCGGTGGCCTTTTCCATGACCCAGCGGAAGTGTGGATTGCGCAGGCTCCAATTGGAAAGGGGCGCGAAGGCGCAGCCGAGTTTCGCGGCGGTCTCGGCGGCCATGAGCAGTTCATTGACGCGCGGCGGGGGATTCTCCTTGTGGTCGCGGTGCTTCACCTGGGCAATGGCCAGGGGCATGTCGATCTGGGTGGGGCAGATTTCCTTGCAGAGCCCGCAGGAGACGCAGAGGTCGGCGAATTCAGCGGCTTTTTCGAGGCCGTGGACGCCGGCGGTCCACGGAATGCCCATGGGCCCGGGATATATGTGGCCGAAGGTGTGTCCGCCGACGACGCCGTAGGTCGGGCAGACGTTCATGCAGGCGCCGCAGCGGATGCAGCGGAGGTTCTCGCGCATGAGCGGGTCCTGCGCCATCTTCCGCCGCCCGTTGTCGAGGATGACGATGTGGGATTCGCGCGGCTGGCCGCCGGCGCCGAGGGGATTGCGGCCGGACATCCAGGTGACGTAGGTGGTGGGCAACTGGCCCGAGGCGCTCACGGGGTGGGCGAGCACCATGGCCAGAGCGTCGTCCATGGTCTCGACGATTTTCTCCATGCCCATGACGCAGATGTGGACCTTGCCGATCGCGGAGACCAAGCGGGCATTGCCCTCGTTGGTCTCGATGCAGATGGTGCCGGTTTCCGCAACGCCGACGTTGGCGCCGGTCATGCCGATGTCGGTATTGAGGAAGATGGGGCGCAGGTAGGCGCGCACGACGGGCATGATCGACTCGATGGTGGCCTCGACGGGCTTGCCGGTTTCGCGGGCGAAGATCTCGGCGACGTCATCGCGCATTTTGTGCACCGACGGGAAGACCAGGTGGTAGGGCTTTTCGTCGACGAGCTGGATGATGAGCTCACCGAGATCCGTCTCCACGACCGTCATGCCCGCGGCTTGCAAGTCGTGGTTGACCTCGGTTTCTTCCGTTGTGAGCGATTTCGACTTGGATACCGATTTCGCTTCGTGTTTCAGGGCGACCTGGACGCAGTAGTCGTTCGCCGCTTTCGCATCCTCCGCGACAAAGACGTGGCAGCCGCGGGCCTCACAGGCCTTCACGAAGCGTTCCAGCAGCTCCTCCCGCTTCTCGATGCAGCGGTCCTTGATGGCCCGGACATCGTCGCGGAAGGCGGCGCCGCCGGGCAGGGTGGCCAGGCGCTCCTGGCGCTTGTCGCGGCCGCGTTTCATGCAGTTGTATAGCGCGTTGGCCTGTTTCGGCTCGGCAATGGCGCGGGTGATCGCTTCGTTGAGTCGCTGCTGGCGGGTGACCGTCATTCGTGTTCTCCCAGGAGGATGATCGCGTGCGCGTGTTCCGGGCCATGCACCCCCAACGTCAGAATCATCTCGATATCGCCGGTGCGGCTGGGTCCGGAGATGTAGCTGATCATGATATTCTCCGGGTGTTCTTTCAGGACGGCGGTCATGCGCGCGCCGCACCCGCGCAGGGTCGATTCGAGGTCGCGCGCGCGCACGATGCCGATGTAGGTTCGTGGCAGGGCGGATACGAGGCGGCTGGCGTCATCAAGGCTGACTTCGACGAGGGTGCCGGTTTCGGCGATGCCGAAGCGGGCTCCCGTGATTCCGACCTGCACCTGGTCAATTGCGTGCAGGGCGGCGTCCGCGGCGTAGGGCGGGCGGAGGACTTCGACGCCGTTGCATTGTGCCGTGGCGGTGTCGACGAGGGTGTCGGGCAGTTCCGCGAAGGCGATGCGCGCGGCGTTGGCATCGCGCACGACACGCGCGATGATTTCGGCGGCTTCGGCCTCGGTCTGGACGATGTAGGCGTGTCCGGAGACGGCTTCGAAGGCGGTTTTGAAGGTTTCGGCGAGGGATGTGTTCACGTTGTTCTGACTTCTTGTAGGCGGCGTGGTTTAGCGCCGCGGGAGCGGCACGGTATGCATTCCCACGGGGGACCGTGGGAACGAGTTGGCGGGGGGTATTTTTGCCACAAAGAGCACAAAGAACACAAAGTATATACCATCCGTTTTTGTGTTCTTTGTGCCTTCTGTGGCGAAACCGAGTTACTCCGCATCGAGGACGGCGTAGCTGATGGTTTTGTAGTGATCGCGCTCGTAGAGGCAGCCGATGCGGCCGTCGTTGAGGACCACCAGGGCGCTGTAGGCGAAATCTCCGGAGTAAATGGCGCTGTCGTGGGTCCAGGTCGCGCCGCCGTCGGTGCTGCGGTAGAGCTGTCCATTGGCGCGTTCTTCCGCCGTCTTGGGCAGCGAGTGGAACAATACCGCTTTGCCGTCCGCATCAAAACGCGAGACGATGCTGCTCATGCAGGGCGGCGTTTCGAGGGTGGGATCGAGGCGGGCGGGGGTCCAGGATTCGCCGCCATCGCGGCTCTCGCAGAGGATGCGCGCGGGGACGGCGCCGTCCATGAGGCGCGCGGACATGACCAGTACGCCGCCTTCCGTCTCGGCGATTTGCGCCTCGGTGCCCCAGCCGGTGATCTCTGCGTAGGAGACGCGCTCCCCAAGCCGCCAGGTGTCGCCGAGGTCATCGCTGATGGCCGCGCGCAGGTAGTGCATGCGATCGCCCTCCCCCACCGGCAGGTTTTCGTAGAGCGGGAGGACGAGGCGGCCCTGGTTGGGGCCATGGGCAATCTGGATGAAGTTACCGGGGCTTCCGACGGCGATGGCGTCGGGGGCGCGAAGTTCGCGGGTAAGTTCGCGCGGCGCGGACCAGGTTAGTCCGTCATCCTCTGAGGTGATGAGGAAGGACTGGGCGTTGGCGGGGCCGCCGTAGCCGAGTTCGAGGAGCTTCGTGTGGGCCATGACGCGGCCGTGGTAGCCCTGGGGGTAGCGGTGGTAGACGAGGAGGATGCGGTCGGGGTCGTGCAGGGCGATCGCGCAGGGGTCGTTGAGCGAATCGCGTCCCGACTCGGCAATAACGCGTGTTGCGTCCCACGTTTTTCCACCGTCGGTGCTGCGCCGGAGGAGGATGTCGTTTTCGCCGTGATCGTTGTCGAGCGGGCGGCCCTCGGCGAAGGCCAGGAGGGCGCCCGTTTTCGACTGGACAATCGCGGGAATGCGGATGGCGGCGTAGGCGTCGTCGGCTTCACGGGTGAAGACGGTTACGGCGTCGGGGTATGGGTCATCGGCGGTGGCCACGCCCAGCGCCAGCAGGAGCAGGATCGATGAAATGAGAACTCGTATTGCGGTCAATTTCAGATCTCCATGGCATTTCTTAAACCAGCCAGGCAATCGAAGTATTTGTGAGGCGCATATTGGCTGCCCCACACGGGCAAACCCTCGCGGGTTTGTCCGTGGCACCCATAGCCTGTATTTACATGGGCTGGAACCAGCGTAAACGGCTAGCCCATCTATTCATACCATCCCCCACTTCTCGAAAAAGCCCATGGCTTCCAGATCCGCCTTCAGGGCGGCGTATTCCGATTCATTCAAGGTCTTCAGCGGCAGACGGCTTGGCCCGCAGTCGAGGCCGAGCATCTTCATGACCGCCTTGAGGCCGGCCATATGCTTGTATTCGAGCATTTTGGCGACGATCCGCCCGGCTTCGACCTGGAGTTGAAAGGCGCGGGGGCTGTCGCCACCGTCGTAGGCGCGGCGGGCCTCCTGATAGATGGGGGCCATGAAGTTGTAGGTGCTCCCGACGGCGCCCGATGCGCCGACGGCATAGCCGCTGACATACATGTCGTCCACGCCAAACAGAAGTTGAAAGCGGTCGCCGGCCTCGTCGATGCAGGCCTGGAACTCCTGGAGGAGGTGGCTGCTGAACTTGAGCCCGGCGAGCGAGGGAATCCGCTCGGGGGCCTCGCGCAGGAAGGCGCGCATGTCGAAGGCGACGGAGGTCAGCGGGGGAATGTGGTAGTAGTAGAAGGGCAAGTTTGGCGCGCCGTCCGCGACCTCCTGGAGGCACTGGATCAGCATGTCGAGGCTGTCCGGCTTGAAGTAGATGGGCGGGAGGGCGCTGATGGCGTCGGCCCCGATCGCGGCGGCGTGGGCCGCGAGGCCGCGCGATTCCCAGTTGCTTGCGTGGCCGGTCTGAATGACCACGGGGATGCGGCCGGCCGCGGCTTTGACATAGGCTTCGGCGACGGCCTTGCGCTCCTCGGTGGTGAGGAGGGGGCCTTCGCCGGTGCTGCCGCAGATGTAGAGGCCGCCGACGCCATACTGGACGAAGCGATCGACAATAGCGGGGACCTGGCCCAGGTTCAGGGAGCCGTCGGCACGCATAGGTGTAAAGGTGGCCGGAATGAGGCCGGAAAGCGGGGTCATGCGGGTCTTTCCAGGAGGCGGAACCGGCGCTGGCGCCCGGATCAGGCGCCGTTGCTGTTCAGGCGCCGTAAGAGGGAATCCATGGAACGCCGGATATGGCGGCTCATGATATCACCGCCGAGGAAGGCGTCGCCACTGCCGATGGCCGCCGTTATTTCCCGGTGCTCCTCCACGGTGAGGGCGGGATCTTCCGGCATTTGGTCCCGGGGCTTGCAGCGGGATGCGTGGGCGAGCAGGCGGGTGCGCTCGACCGCGTGCTGGATCCATTCGTTGTCCGTGGCCTCGACGATCGCGCGGTGGAAGGCCATGTCCTGCGTGTGCCATTCGTGGATGAGCTTTTTGTCCGGTTGCGCGGTATCGGATTGGGCCAGGGCCTCGGCGAGCTTTTCCTGGGCCTCGCAATGGGCCTCGAGATTGCGCTGCTGGTGCGCCTGGATGTTGTCCGCCGCCTCGCTCACGGCGAAGACTTCGAGCTGTTCGCGGAAGGTGTAGAGCTTGATGATATCGCGCGCCTTGAGTTCGCGGACGAATGCGCCCTGGCCGGTGATCTGCTCGACGAGGTCCTCTTCGGTCAGGCGGCGTATGGCGTCGTGAATGGCGAGGGGCGCGACCTCCATCTCGTCGGCGAGGTTCTGCTCAACCACGCGCATTCCGGGCGGGTATTCGCCGGAGGTGATCTTCTTGAGAAGGTGTTCGTAGACCGCTTCCGAGGTAAGTGCGCTCATGGTCGTTGGGTACTCCGTTTACTGCTGGGGGTTGTCACGCCATGCTAGCGGCTGGGACGCCGCAAATCAATTCTGTGGGGTGGGTGGACAGAGTGGACAGAGTGGACGGAGTGGACGGGGTGGACGGAGTGGATTCGCCACGGCGAATAGACGGGGTGGATTATTTGACTGATCGGGGGGATCCGT
>JAHBVV010000054.1 GCA_019637335.1 Candidatus Hydrogenedentota bacterium
TGAGGGGTGAGGGGTGAGGGGTGAGGGGTGAGGGGTGAGGGGTGTTGAGGGGTTGTGTTGTTCCATAATTTATCTTGACAACGAGATTGCATTGTCGTAGCATTGAGGCTGCATTATCATCAAGAGGTGGTATTCGATGGCGCAGCGCAGCATTTTGCAGAGCATCCTGCTTCTCCTTGTGGGGTTGGTGCTTGTCGCTTTGCCATTTGCGAGCGCCTGCCATCATCATAACGAGGATCCGGCGAAGCCCTGCTGGTTTTGCGTGACCGTGGCGGTTGCGCTGCTGCCTTGGGCTGCGGCTTTCTTCGTTACCGCGCCCGCGCTGGTGTCGCGTCTCGAGCGGTTTACGCCCGCGCCTCGCCGCCGATCCTGGAGCGCCTGCCGGCGCCGCGGCCCGCCGTTCGCCTTCTCCACAGGCTGAACGTCTCGCGTTCCCCGCTTTCCGCCCTCCGCCGCCTGACGCGGAGGGGCGGTGAATGCGGTTGACGCGCGATCCCCCGCCCTCGGTCGCCCAGGTGGAGCAGCGGCGCCGGGGGTGGTAAGCGCCGATCCCGGAAGCGTTCAGCCTGCCCATTTCGTGGCTTTTCCATGCTGAACCATTTAGAGACTTCCTGGAGATTACGCACCATGCGCAAGCACGGCTTTACCCTGATTGAACTTCTTGTAGTAATTGCGATTATTGGTATACTTGCGGCGATCCTGCTGCCCGCGCTGGCGCGTGCGCGGGAGGCGGCGCGGCGGGCCAGCTGCCAGAATAATCTGAAGCAGCTGGGCCTGGTGTTTAAGATGTACGCCAACGAGAGCGCGGGCCAGCGCTACCCGAAAATGAAGGTGTTGAATTGTGACGGCGAGATCCAGCCGTGGAACGCGATCTTCGAGCCGACGCAGGTCTTTCCCGAGTATCTTACCGACTGGAACGTGCTGATCTGCCCGAGCAATTCGGGCGGGGGCACGGCCCTGGAGCACTGGGATCAGGGCAGCACCCCGAGCCCGCTGTGGGAGGAGATCGCGGGGTACTCGAACAATGGCGTGGTGGAGCCTTGTGAGGTTAACACCGAGCCCTACTATTACTACGGGTACGCGATTTCCGATTCGATGTTCCGGGTTGAGGAGGATTTCGAGAATTTTGAAGCGGCGGTGGAGGCCCTGGCCGAAGAGGTGGAAGATGGCGATATCGACGCGGTCGACCGCGATTGGCGGATGGTGGATGAGAACGGTGCGCCGGTCCCGGTGGGGGGCATGAATGTAATCTTCCGGCTCCGTGAGGGTATTGAGCGTTTCTTCATCACGGATATCAACAACCCGGGCGCCAGCGCGCGTGCGCAATCGGAACTTGCGGTGATGCACGACGCGGTGGCGGAGGAGCCCACCCACTTCAACCATATCCCGGGCGGGGCGAACGTGCTTTACATGGACGGGCACGTGGCGTATATGAAGTATACGGGCGAGTACGAGACAAAGTTCCCGATCAACCACGCGGGCTTCGTGCTGCACGAGGCGGGCGAGGGCGGCCATCACCACTGACGCGTTCGGAAATTGAAGCTGCTGGCGCGCCACCCTTCTCCGGGGCTGGCGCGCCAGTTTTTTTTTCGATCGGGCGGACGGGGAGACATGGGGTTGCGTGTTTTCGGAATGGTATTTATTGTATACGTTGCGTTTCATAACCTCCCGCGCGCGGGGCCCGGCCCCCCGGGGGAATTGAGGCGCCGGCATTGGCGCCAGACCCGGAGCGATTGAATTCATGCTTGTCTGGCTGAGCTTCCTTGCCGCAATCGGATTGGTGCTGGCGGTGGAAGTAGGGGTGGCGAACCGGCGCAAGGCCGCCTTGCATCCCAAGGAGGCGCTTGCATGGACGGGCTTCTGGATTGCGCTTGCCCAGGTGTTCAACGCGTACGTTTTCGTGCGGTACAGCCGCCGGGCGGCCGCGGCGGGGCCGGGCGTGGAGCCGGTATTGAGCGGTTGGGAGGCGTCGGGGCAGTTCTTCGCGGCCTATACGCTGGAGAAGCTCCTCAGCCTCGACAACATTCTTGTCATCGCGCTGATCTTCGCGTATTTCCGGATTCCGGGGCGTTTTCAGCACCGGCTTCTCTTGTGGGGCATCGCGGGGGCGCTGGTTCTTCGCGGGCTGATGATCTCGCTGGGTGTCATCCTGGTGGAGTCTTTTGGCGGGATTACCTACGTTTTCGCGATCATATTGCTTGTGGGCGCTCTGGCGATGCTCATCAGACGGCCCGGCGGGGCTACCCGGACGCCGTACAGGCGGCTGGCCCGAATCGCCGAGCGTTTCGCGCCCGCGACGGACGATTTTGGGGAGGGGCGTTTCTTCAGGAAGATTGAGGGCGTGACCCATGTTACGCCGCTTTTCCTGGTGTTGATCCTGGTGTGGCTGACGGATCTGGTGTTCGCGGTGCACTCGGCGCCGGTGGCGTATGCGGCTACGGAGGATCCGTTCATCATCTACAGCGCGAATGTGTTCGCCCTTCTCGGGCTGCGTTCGCTTTACTTTGCTTTCGCCGGAATGCTGGGGATATTCCGCTACGTGCAGGCCAGTTTTCTTGTGATCCTGGTGTTCATCGCCGTGAAAATGTTGCTGGTTGATACGTACCCGGTACCGCTGCCGCTTTCCGTGGGTTTTGTGGCGATTGCGATTGCGGGCGGCGTTGGGATGTCGGTGGCGCGGGCGGCCCGGCACGGCGGCTGGGATTTTGCGTTGCTCGAACTGGAGCCTGGTTCGCTTGCCCCGATTAATCAGCGGCAGGCCAAGCGCATTATCGCGCTCGTCGTTGGGACGACGTTGTTGCTGTTTGGTACCGCCATGCTGGTGTTGCCGGGACCGGGGATACTCACAATCGGCGGCGGGCTTGCGGTTCTGTCGTCGGAGGTGGTCTGGGCGCGGCGGCTCCTGAACCGGGTGCGGCGGATGTTCGGGATGGATGCGTTGCCGGATCCGCCGGAAGAGAAGGAGAAGGAGAAGGAGAAGGAGAAGGAGAAGGGAGATTGATGGTGGCGCGGCGTGGATTGAACGGATAATCGGGTTCGTGTGGTGGTGGGCGTATGTTGGGTCAGCCAGGGATGGCTAACCTCCTGGATGGCGCGGGGGGTTGGGAGGTGGGGGGGTATGGCGTATGTGCGGCGGTACGTCCCTGGTTCCGGTGGGATTGCGCTTGCTTTTGATTCCGTCGCGCGCCGTTACCTATACTCTCGTGTGGCCGCGTGCGATGGGCAGGCGGCCCTGTTTTTTTGCAGCGCGCCTTCGCGGGCGGACCAGAATTTCCTATGACGTATAAAGAACGAGTCGTGTTGATCGCCTGGATTGTGGGGGTGTGTCTGGTGCTTGATCAGGCCACGAAGCGGATGGCGATCGCCTGGTTGCAGGGGGCTCCGCCGCACATTTTTCTGGGGGATGTGTTTCGCCTTCAATATGCGGAGAACACGGGCGCGTTTCTGGGATTGTTCGGGCAGATGTCGGAATTCGTGCGATCGACGCTGCTGATCGGCTTCAATTCGGTGATTCTGGTGGTGGTTTCGGTGTTTTTGTTTGTTTCGCGAAACATGGCGCGCCTGGTTACGGTTGCGCTGGCGCTTATTCTGGCGGGGGGCATCGGCAATCTGATCGATCGGGTTGTATACGGGGGGTATGTGGTCGATTTCATGAATCTGGGCCTTCCGTGGGTGTCCATCCGGGGGTGGGAGCCGCGCACCGGGATTTTTAATATCGCGGATGTTGCGATTATGGCGGGTTTGGGGCTCATGGTGGCGGCGGAGTTTCTGCGTGCGCCGGACGAAGGCGAGTCGCCCGTGGCCCGGGCCGACGATCCCGCGGATTCCTGAGGGGGCCGCGACGGGAAGGCCGCTTCTCGTCTGAATTCCCCGCTCTGATGGGGTTGCGGCGCGGGGCGTTCGGGTATACACTGACGATCACCGGCTGCGATGGATTGTCCGTGCAGGAGGGTCAGGCCATGTTGCGTATCATCCGCTTTTCACCCCATCTAATCGCTGTTTTCCTCACGGGTTGTTTGCTTCTTGTGGTCATGCCGGCGGTGGCCGAGCCGCCGCAGGATGCGGTTGACCCGCGATCGGCGCCGCCTTTGGAAACGTTTCAGGCGGACATGGAGCGGCGCCTTGCGGAAGAGAACGAGCGGCTGGAGGCGCGGCTGGAGGAGATGCGGCGCGTCTGGGCGGCGGAGCAGGAGCGGTTGCGGCGGGAGTTTGCGCAGCTTCAGGAAGAAAGCGAGAAGGCGTACCGCGATATCAATGCGCGGGCGCAGCGGTTCTTCGAGGAGAATGAGGGCGAGATCCATCGCGGCATGCGCGAGCTGCATCATTCGCTGGGGGTGCTGGGCGATTCGATGCTGGGGCAGTTTCGCGCGTGGAGTGAACAGGCCGGGGGGGAGGGCGCGCGGGATGCGGATGCGATGCCTTCGCTGTCGGTGACTTTCTATGTGCTCGCGGCGGGATTGCCCGGGGAGGCGGGCGCGCCGCTACCGGAACGGCTTGCGGACTTGCGCGCGGAACTGGAGGCGGCGGGCCAGGGCGGATCGCTGGTGCTGCTGGATCAGCTGCGGGTGCAGACGCCGCCGGGGGCGCCGGTTGCGGCGATGAGCCACCTTACGGACGCCCGGCCCGGCACCGCGCAGCCGTACACGGTTGAGTTGGATGGGCTGGAACCGGAGGGCGCGGGGCGGCTGCGCTTTCAGAATCTACGTTTTCGGGCGAGTATCGACACGGATGGCTTTGCGCGGAAACTGGAGATCCAGGCGAGTCCGGTTCTTGCTATGGGGCGTCCGGCGCTGATCGGCACGACGAGTTTTGGCGGTGCGGGCCAGGCGCTGTTGTTGGTTGCGGAGGTTGGGGCGGCGGAGTAGGGCTGCGGGGGGAACCGGGGATGGACGCGAATTCACGGAGGGCCGCCTCTGGGCGCAACCAAAGAAGGGATCACCACGAAGGGCACAGGGCAGCCTTGGGCCGCAACCAAAGAAATGATCACCACGAAGGGCACGAAGGTCACGAAGAAAAAAAGAGAATAGCTTTAACCGCATAGAA
>JAHBVV010000055.1 GCA_019637335.1 Candidatus Hydrogenedentota bacterium
CAGCGGGGTTGATCGGGTGGCGGGCTGCTTCTTCTCGTTTGGTTCGGGTGTCGCTTCAACCCGTGTCATCGGTGTAATTTGTGGTCAATAGAAGAATACCGGCCACGATATTCATGGGACGGCCCGGAAATTCTCCTTGGAGTTTCCATTTCGTAAATGCTTTTACAACCGATTGTTATGGAGGTATTGCGCGCAAGAACTTGGAGAAAAAACAAGAAAATGACGGAGAGTAGTACGAAGGGCACGAAGGAAAGAAGTTGGAGATGGATTGATATTCAGGCGAAGGCGCAATGGCGCAAAGGAGACGATCCAGGGTGCGATGCTCGGTTATGGCGGGCGGGGGACTGGATTTGGCCGGAGTTCAGGGTGGCGGGCTGGGGGGAGGAGCTGGTTGGGGGCGTGGGAGCCCGATTTTTGGCGGAGCCGCAACGAACGCATAGAAAGGGGGGCTGTGGGTCGGGGCGTTTTGGGTTGTGGTTGGGTTAGTGTGGGATTAGCGCGAAAGATACTCATTAGAAATATGTTTGTAAATAATTATCTGCCGAATATTTGTAGATTTTGCTTGGCGCCTGCCGTGTCTCGTGGTAGAATTCGAGTGCAACCGGCCCGGTCGGTAGTTGATACCGGCGGCCCGGCGGGTTGTTGCGGGCGCGCCCGGTGTTCGGGGTGGCCCGTACGTAGTACCAGGAAAAGAGTAATCGCGTTGGTCGGGTGATATAAGGGCAGCGGCGTTACTCTACAGGGAGGTAGGCAGTATGTCGGTTTACGGAATACCAGACGATCCCTCGCTGGTGACCCATTCCAGGGTGCGCGCGTGGTGGCTGCACTCGTTGTGGGGGTACAAGGTCCTGGATGTGCGCCGGCATCCGCGCGCGGGCTGGTTTGGCCAGCTCACGTATGACGAGGTGTACCGCCTCGTTCCCGGCCAGCAGAAGCATTAATTCATCGGGTACTTTTATTTAGACATCATATGTAAACCGGCGATTTCGGCCCCACCACGGGTTGCGAAATCGCCGGTTTTCTTTTTGGGCGCGACCAGGGAACGTTGAACCGCGAATTGACGCGAATTGACGCGAATGATGATTTGGGTGGGGAGCCGCTCATCTGGGGTGTTGATGCGGGCGGTGGGTTTGCTTTGCTTCGGGCACACGAACGCGCTGGTGCGCGATTGCGTGGCACGGGACTTGGATTTGGGTCGGTGGTGGTCTTGTTGGGGGATTAGAAGCCGAGTTCGTCGAGAGCGCGTTGCTGGCGTTCGTCCTGGGTTGCGGCGGCGCCGCGGGCTCCGGTGCGTCCGCGGGTTCCGGCCGCGGCGGATCCGGCGTTGCTGGAGCGGTTGAGTTCTTCCTGGATGGCGATGCCGGTCATGGCTTCGCCCATGAGTCCGCCGCCGCCCGCGGGTACACCGCCGCCCGCGCGGGGGGCTGCGGCCATGCCGCCGCCGGTAGCGCGCGGGTGCTGCACGAGTCCGGTCTGGTTGTTGTAGAGGAAGGGCTCGCCGGCGGCGGTCCGGGGGGGTGCGGGGAGGAGCCCGGCCTGGGCGAGGGTATCGAGGGTGTCGGGGTAGAATCCGGTGCGCGTGCCGTAGGCGATGATGGCGTTCCGGATGTGTTCCATGGTGGCGTAATCGGCGGGATCGATGCCGGTGCTTTCCCGGAGGACTTTCCCGGCCATGGGGTCATAGCCGAAGGGGGCGCCGTCGGCGCGGGTCGGGATCGGGTTGATGTAGGCGGGGGCCAGGACGTCGAGCGACGGGGGATAGACGCCCTTTTCCGCGTGAAAGAGGTCCACCGCGCGTTGCAGGTTGGTCTGGGCGGTGTCGGTCTCGACGCGGTCGAGGGTGTTTTTCGCGGCGGAGGCCTGTTGGGCCTGCAATTCGCCCTGGATTGCGGTGGAGGTGAGTACATCCACCAGGCACCCCGACAGGAACATTGCCGCGAGTAAGATAACCGCCGTACTACGCATTTTTGAGGACCTCCAAGCCTGTGTTCAGTATAGCATACGCGGGCGCGGTCAGGACTTGGATTTTGCGCCGGGATTGGGGGGCAGTTCCTGGGGCTGAAGCTGGACCGGCGGCTCCGCTTTCCGGACGCGCGGGTACATCGCGGCGACTTCTTTGGGGTAAAGGCGTCGGACGTGGTGGTAGAGGAAGAGGGTGAGCAGGCGGCGCGTTTCGCCCGACATGCTCGTGAAGCGGACGCCGTAGCGCAGGCTTGCGGGGGCGCGGAGGCTGGTCTCTTCCTGGACGTAACAGATGCGCCCCTCGGACACCAGCTCGCCGTGCTGGCGGTCCAGGGCGAAGCGCAGTTCGATCGGGGTGCGGACGGCGAGGAGGGCGTCGGCGCGCAACTGGCAGCCATCGGCGCTCAGGTCCTCCATCACGGCGGCCCGGGGATCCGGTGCGTCGAGGGTTCGGAAGCGAACGGGGATCTCGGTGGGCACACGCCAGGCGGAGCGGTGGGTCCGGCGTTCGGCGCTTTCGCTCCGTTCCAGGATGAGGCCGTCTTCCGGGCGGTCGGCGTAGCGCAGGACCTGGACGTTGTAGGCGACGAACCCCCGGTCGTGGTGGAATTCGAGCCGTCCGCCCAGGCCGGGCACGGGGTAGTTCACGCCGGGGAAGGAGACCCAGATCTGGATCCGGTCGACGCCCCGGATCTGGACGAGGAAGCGCTGGTCCATCATGAACAGGAATGCGGTGTTACCGGTGTGGATTGGATTGGCGGGAATATCGGTCACGGCCTTTTTGCTCCTGGTTGCCCTTGCTGGGGCTCCCCCGATGTCCGTTCTTGTAGCACAGGCTGGCGGGCCAGGCCAAGCGCGACACGGCAATCGCATTTCGACGCCGTGCGGGAGCCAATCCCCATGCGGACCGCTGGAATGGCGAAAGAACGGGCTCGTGTTGGAGCGCTGGCATTTCGCCTGCGGCGAATCCCGGACATTGCCAGAGATGCCGGCGCTCCAGCACGCTCACTTTCCTTGTTCCAAGGTCCCGAATCGTCACACGTTTACGCCCATTTGCCATGATTGGGCCTAAACGCGATCGCCAGGCCAAGCGCGGTCATGCGGTTCCGAGGGCTTCCAGGATGCGGCGGTGCATGACAGCGGCCATTCCGGGGTCGATGCCGAGGGGATTGGTGATGTGGAAGCGGACGCCGGGGTAGCGGGGCGCGAGATCTTCGACCATGCCGGGGATGTCACTCGTGCTGTGGCGTCCGGGCGCGAGAAAGTAGGGGTGCACGATGATGGTGGCGGCTCCCTGGGCGATGCAGCGTTCCGCGGCCTGTTCGAGCGTGGGCTCGGCCAGTTCCATGTGGGCGGGTTCGACGATGGAGACTCCGGTGGCCTGCCGGTACATGTGGACGACGCCGTTCAACATATCATTGGCGGCGGCCATTCTGGAGCCGTGGTCAATCACGATAACGGCGATTCCGTCGGGCAACGTATCCATCGGGGACGGGGACTCCTTGGGGTGAAATTCTAATACTACCGCGTCCAGACTATGGCGAAGCGGGGAAAGTCTCGACTTTTTCGCATCGCCGAAAGCCCACCATGATACGGGCTTTCAGCCCTGGCCGAAACCCCGGTCGTTTTACCTGGGCCCGCGGCCCAGGCTGCTATGATCGGCGCCTTCGGCGCTGAAAAACTCGTAACACTTTAGCGGTCTGAAGTGCGGAACAGTATGTGTTCTTACTAATGGAGCCGGCGCTCTCCAGTTGAATTGCGCCTGCGGCGCAATGCCGGCGGGCCGCCG